>NZ_JAAHIE010000557.1:0-4484 GCF_010671945.1 Moorena sp. SIO4E2 | reverse complement strand
CTTCAAGTTGCAGCGAATTTTACAGATGGAGTCTCCAGTGGTGATCCTTGAAGCCAACCCTGGTATAACCTGAGTTTTCACGGGATATTTTTTCTTCAAGGAGTCAGTGGCCTAGGGTGTGTTATCTAGCAGTGTCTGAGTCATAGCGCAGGGAACAGGCAACTTCTTTAACAGTAAAATGCCTTAATCTATAAACTCAGCGCTATTGCGATCGCCTAAATATATAGTCAAGATGCCACAAACCGAAACTTTAATAGCCAAACCTACTGCCGACCAATTAGATTTGCCAGCAGAAGCCGTCTTAGATCCTACCATTCAGTTTCAGGCTCCCCTATCCAATAACGTTAAGAAACCCAAATCTATCTTCTTAACAGGGGCAACTGGTTTTCTCGGTGCTTATTTGCTCAACGAACTTCTTCACCAAACCACAGCAGATATCCACTATCTAATTCGTTGTGGCGATATTGACACTGGCAAGCAGCGGCTTAAAAGCCATCTCCAATTTTACTCCCTTTGGTCTGAAAAGTTCAACTCCCGCATCATACCCATAGTCGGAGATTTATCTAAACCCCTGTTAGGTCTTTCCCAAGAAAAGTTTAGAGAATTAGCTGGTCAGCTCGATGTCATTTATCACAATGGAGCATGGGTAAACTCTGCCTGTCCTTACTCAACATTGAAAGCCACCAATGTTTTGGGAACTCAGGAAGTTATTCGCCTAGCCAGTTTAACCAAAACTAAACCAGTCCATTTCATTTCCACCGCAGCTGTTTTCTTTAGTCCAGCCTATTCCCAAGCTCAGGAAATTTCAGAAACAGATATCCCCGACTTAGCCACCCTCAAAGGTGGTTATAGGCAAAGTAAAGCAGTAGCTGAACAGTTAGTGAGAATAGCCCAAGATAGAGGCTTACCTGCTTGCATTTACCGACCCTCAAGAATCATGGGAGACAGTCAAACAGGAATCAATGGTAACACCCAAGACTTTTTCTGCAGTTTGCTCAAAGGTTGTATTAAACTGGGAAAATTTCCGGCACTAGAAACAGCCACTAACCTTGTTCCTGTAGATTATGTCGCTCAGGCAATTGTTAATTTATCGGGGCAAGAAAAATCTCTAGGTAAAGCATTTCACTTATTAAATCCTCAGCCACTGCCTTGGGCAAAACTGTTCGACGAAATTTGCTCTTTGGGCTATTCGGTAGAAAAAGTCACCTATGACAAATTGTTGGCCGCCGTTGAGCACCAAGCTTCCAAGTCTCCAGAAGACGAATTTTACTTCTCCCTACTGCTGCTTTTGAGTTCACCAGGAGCCTTACTAAATAAAAAACCACCCTTTGGAATAGTACATACCCTCGAAGGCTTAGCTGGTACATCAATTGCCTGTCCTCCTATGGATAAAAAACTAATTGCCACCTACTGTAATTATTTCCATAAGAGCGGTTATCTACCAGTTGCACCTGCTCTATCTGAGGTTAATGCTGCAAGCAACAAGCCAGCAAAAAAAACTTCCGGTTTCTGGAAATCTATTAGGACTAATATCAAGTCAAAAAATCGAGCTTTTTCGATTAAACCTGTCCCGCGCGATGGCAAATTACCCCTTTCATTTGGTCAAGAACGACTGTGGTTAATCGATCAGCTGCAACCCGGGAATCCTGTTCATAATCTACGGGCAGCTTTTCGCCTCAAGGGAGCGCTTAATATAGCTGTTCTAGAGAAAAGTATACAGGAAATTGTCAGACGACATGAAATCCTGCGAACTACATTTCGTGAAGTTAATGGGCAGCCAGTCCAGGTTATTTCTCCAGCTCTCACTATAGAGTTACCCCTAGTAAACCTGGAAGGACTGCCAACAGAACAACAGGAAGAAGAAGTCCAGCGGCTGGCCAAGGAAGTAGCCCAGCAGCCCTTCGACCTAGCAGAAGGGCCATTAATACGGGTCAAACTACTGCGCCTTGCCCAAGAGGAATATGTACTTCTGCGCACAATTCATCATATTATTAACGATGTCTGGTCTAATACCGTATTTATGCGGGAGTTGGCAACGATATATGGAGCTTTCTGTACCGGCAAACCATCACCACTTCCCGAACTCTCTATCCAGTATGTAGACTTTGCTCAATCCCAGCGGCAATGGCTACAGGGCGAAGTGCTGAAGTCTCAACTTGACTATTGGAAACAACAGCTCAGCGGTGTTTCCGTACTGCAGTTATCCACAGATTACTCGCCCCCAACTGCACCGAACTATCGAGGAGCAGCTCAATATCTGCTTCTATCTAAACGCCTTACCAAGGCTATCAAAGAACTTCAAAATCAGGAAGGGGTTTCTCTTTTTGTGATTTTGCTAGCGGCGTTTAAGACGTTGCTTTACCAATATTCAGGGCAAGAAGACATTATCCTCTGTTCCCCCGTAGCTGGTCGGCAACAAATGGTAACCAAGAAATTATTAGGCTACTTCAGCAATATAGTTCTTCTACGTACTGACCTGGCCAAAAATCCCAGTTTTAGAGAATTGCTGGGCCGAGTGAATAAAGTTCACATAGGGGTCATCGAACACCAGCATTTGCCTTTTCAGCAATTAGTCGAGTCGGTGGGAGTACCTAGTACAACTCTTTCTAGAGCTATGTTTACTCTGCAAAATGTTCCCAGCCAGCCAAAAGAAATAGCAGGGATTGGGGTAAGTTTTTTAGATATGGAAGAGGGGATAGCTAACTTTGATATTTCCTTATCTATGAAAGAAAAAGAGGAACAACTCATAGGTGTGCTGCGCTACAAAACAGATTTGTTTAGGGAGTCTACGGTTAAGCAGATGTTGGACAACTTCCAGATTTTGCTAGAGGCTTTTGTTGCTAATCCAGAACAACATCTCTCGGACTTACCGATCTTCGCAGAAGCTAAACCTAGTCAAGTACCCAACCAACCTGTAGAACCAGCTTATCTAGCTCCTCAGAACGAAAGGGAGCTTGCTATTGCTGCTATTTGGCAAGAAGTCCTCCAAGTGGAAAAAGTGGGTATTCACGCTAACTTTTTCGACATTGGCGGTCGTTCCTTAGCAATGGTCAGAGTCTATACCAAACTGCGCGAAATCTTCGATTGCGAAATCTCAGTAGTTGAACTGTTTAAATATCCAACCATAAGCGGCATGGCACAGTATCTGAGCCTGAAACATGCAAGCAATGAACCTAGCATTTGAATGACTATTTTTATCTAATCAAATTTGATGACTGAATCCTCGCTTTCTCAAACCCAAAAAGGTGTCAGCTTAGAAGTTATTGCTAAAGATGCGGCAGTAGCCTTAATTATCAAAGCTTCTGGCTTGGTTCTAATCTACGTGATGCAGATATTTCTAGCGCGATGGATGGGTAGAACTGAGTATGGTATCTATGAATATGTTGTGGCCTGGTCATTATTTTTAGCGATTCCGGCAGGACTGGGTTTGCCTCGCACATCTATGCGATTGATATCAGAATACCGAGTCAAACAAGACTGGGGAAGTTTGCGCGGTATCCTGCGTGGGAGCTGGCTGTTGACTATGGTAGTAAGTACACTGCTGTGCCTAGGAGTTGCGGGGATCATCTTATTGCTGAATCATTATCACAGCTTTGTCTACGCCACACCAATGCTGATCGCCATGGGGCTGATACCGTTACAGGCTTTGGTGCAGCTACAGCTGGAAACAACTAGGGCGATGAACGACATCGCTTTAGCCTATGCTCCATATCAGGTAATCTGGCCGGTGTTAGTACTTTGTGGCGGCTTGATAATTTTGCAAAAGAACCACTCCCTCACTAGCTTGCCCATGATTGAAGTAGCAACAGTAATGTTGTTGGTTGTCGTCGTTTCCCAATCATGGCTGTTGCGGGAGAAAGTAGACAGAGAAATTGAACCGGCTAGCCCAGTTTATGACTACCGTACTTGGATAGGGATATCCGTAATCCTGTTGATACAGCGGACATTCTTAACGATCTTAGATGAAACAGATATTATTATGGTTGGTTCTTTAATAGGACCAGCGGCGGCGGGTATGTATAATGCGGCGGCGAAGACAGCTCTGTGGGTGAGTTTTGTTTTGGAAATCATGGTTATGGTAGCAGGACCTGCCTTTGTCACTCTTTATACCCAAGGGGATATGGAGGGTTTGCAAAAGGTGGTTTCCCGGGTTACTATCTGGATATTTTGGCCTTCTGCAGTTATTGGCGTCTGCTTGCTTGCCTTTACTCAGCCAGTCTTAAGCATTTTTGGACGAGATTTTATGGCAGCTAGTTTGTCCCTGAAAGTTCTCATTTTGGGACGATTAGTAGATTCATTATGCGGCACGGTAGCTTGTTTGATGGTCATGACAGGTAATCAAAACAAATCCCTTCCTGTTTTTGGCTGTAGTGCCTTAATCAATCTAGTATTAAATGCAATAGCTATCCCCAGGTTCGGGATGCTCGGGGCAGCGATGACTACCACCTTCACTCTAGTTATTTAAGACGGCACGGGCCGTGGTA
>NZ_JAAHIE010000556.1:0-4500 GCF_010671945.1 Moorena sp. SIO4E2 | reverse complement strand
GGACCGTCCGCTCAAAACCTGCATCCCATCACCTAGGCATAATCAGGCTTTGAGGCACTTGTGTCCGGCAGTCAGCCTGTTCCCTATTCCCTATTCCCTATTCCCTAGGATTTATCGGATTATTCCCGACATCAAAAATAATTATAAATTCCGCATCAGGCATTAATCGTTTCAGGGCCCACAAATGTCCTTCGGCATCCGACCGATTGCGGAAGCGAGCAACAACAACTCGCTGCATTTCGGGTAACAGCCTAATGACCACCCATGGATGAAGGCGTTCCGAATAACTCATAATCAAACTATCTCCTTTGATAGGGGAGCCAGAGCTAGCCCGTTGATGTTGCACTTTCCCCGGGCTAGCTCTTGACTCTGGGCGTCTCAGCGCCCACTGTTATACTATAGCACAAAAATATTCTATTATAACATATATTGAAAGATTTTGGAACAAAGTCTTGAGGGAATCGGGAATCGGGAGTCGGGAATCGGGAATCAGGAGTCGGGAGTCGGGAGCAGATAAAAGAAATATGTCCTAAGCAATTTGAGAATTATAAAGTAGATTTATTGTTTATTATTTAAAATATAAAAACATCTCCCTTTATGGTTAAATCATTTCGCTCATTTCGCTGCTCAGGAACGCCGATAGAGCCGCTAAAATTTATGCTCCAGCGAAATCGAAATGTTTGAGCTCTAGTATCAAAAGTCCCGAAGACCCGTAAACTCTTCAACACCTCTTCCGTAAAAGGATTCTTACCAGCGCGGAGTTCATCTATCCATTGTTGCCGTTGTTGTTTGTAAGTTTGTAATCCTGCTATACGTTCATCATTGCCCATCGATGAATACCTCTGGTCAATCCACTCTAAAAATGCCTGAAAGTCTGATATCGCTTCTGCTGTATCTCCAGTCAGAGCACTAGCCAATCCACGACCCTCCTTCAATTCTTGCCGTTGTTTTTTGATCGATGAATACCTCTGGTCAATCCACTCTAAAAATGCCTGAAAGTCTGATATCGCTCCTGCTGTATCTCCAGTCAGAGCCCTAGCCAATCCACGACCCTCCTTCAATAGTCCATTTTCAGGCTCTTTAGCTACTGCTTTTTCACAGATATCTATCACATTAGTAGCATATCCATGGAGACTACCAAAGTAACAGATATAATTCCAAGATTGAGAAGAAATTTATAAGTTTGGGTCTAGTTGTTGTGCTTCTTTATAAGTAGATATTGCTTGGGCTATTTTTCCTTGTTTGGCTAAATTCTCACCTTGTTTAACTTTACCGGGTGCTGCTAGCTGTTTAGCTTTTATCTCTGGGTTTAATTCTAGCTCCGGATTCCATTCTTTGGCTTTTTGAAACTTAGCAATAGCACCATCGACATCCCCCTCTTTTGCTAACGTCTCACCCTGTTTGACAAGACCGGGAGATACTGCTACTTTGTCAACTAAATATTGGCATGTGGTTAAAGTTTCTAAAGCTTCAAAATTCTCCACAAAGTAATCTTCAAGCAACTTACAGCCCCGAGCCAGCATCTCACCTAAATCTTCAACTTGCCTGAGTCTGACAGTGCGCCCTGATGTCGTAGCCAGCATCTTACCATCGGGGCTAAAACTTACACTCTTTACCGAGGGTTGATGTCCTCTCAACACAGCTAATGGATTGCCCTGTAAATCCCAGAGTCTGACCGTTTTGTCCTCTGATGCCGTAGCCAGCATCTGACCATCTCGGCTAAACCTTACACTTATTACCGAGTGTTCATGTCCTATCAACACAGCTAATGGATTGCCCTGTAAATCCCAGAGTCTAACCGTATTGTCCTCTGATGCCGTAGCCAGAGTTTTACCATCTCGGCTAAAACTTACACTATTTACCGATCCTTCATGTCCTTTCAACAGTGCTAATTGATTTCCTTCTAAATCCCAAACTATGACCGTTTGGTCTTGTGATGCCGTAGCCAGGGTTTTACCATCTCGGCTAAAACTTATACTATTTACCCAGAATTGATGTCCTCTTAACACAGCTAATGAATTGCCCTGTAAATCCCAGAGTCTGACCGTATTGTCAGATGATGCCGTAGCCAGCATCTTACCATCTCGGCTAAAACTTACACTCTTTACCCAGGATTGATGTCCTCTTAACACAGCTAATGGATTGCCCTGTAAATCCCAGAGTCTAACAGTATGGTCATATGATGCCGTAGCCAGGGTTTTACCATCTCGGCTAAAACTTACACTATTTACCCAGGATTGATGTCCTCTCAACACAGCTAATTGATTACCCTGTAAATCCCAAAGTCTGATAGTACGGTCAGATGATGCCGTAGCCAGGATTTTACCATCTCGGCTAAACCTTACACTCTTTACCGAGTCTTGATGTCCTTTCAAAAGAACTAATCGATTGCCCTGTAAATCCCAGAGTCTAACAGTATGGTCATCTGATTCTGTAGCCAGCATTTTAGCATCGGAGCTAAAACTTATACTTATTACCGAGCGTCGATTTACCCGGTCTTGATATCCTTGAGACAGACCTAATCGATTGCCCTCTAAATCCCAGAATCTGATAGTTCCGTCCGATAATGCCATAGCCAGGGTTTTACCATCAGGACTAAAACTTACACTATTTACCGAGCGTCGATATCCTTGAAACAGAGCTAATTGATTGCCCTTTGAATTCCAGAGTCTGACAGTACGGTCAGATGATGCTGTAGCCAGGGTTTTACCATCAGGGCTGAAACTTAAACTATTTACCGAGCCTTGATGTCCTCTCAACACAGCTAGTGGATTGCCCTGTAAATCCCAAAGTCTGATAGTACTGTCAGATGATGCCGTAGCTAGCCTTTTACCATTTCGGTTAAAACTTAAACTATTTACCGAGTCTTGATGTCCTCTCAACATTACTAATGGATTGCCCTGTAAATCCCAGAGTATGATAGTACGGTCAGATGATGCCGTAGCCAGGGTTTTACCATCTCGGCTAAAACTTACACTATTTACCCAGGATTGATGTCCTTTCAACAGAGCTAATTGATTTCCTTGTAAATCCCAAACTCTGACAGTTTTGTCCGATGATGCGGTAGCCAGGGTTTTACCATCTCGGCTAAAACTTACACTATTTACCGAGTCTTGATGTCCTTTCAACAGAGCTAATTGATTTCCTTGTAAATCCCAGACTCTAACAGTTGTGTCCTCTGTTTTATCCTCAGTCAGCATCGTACTATATGATGCCGTAGCTAGCATCTTACCATCGGGGCTAAAACTTACACTCCTTACCGAGTCTTGATGTCCTTTCAACAGAGCTAATTGATTGCCCTGTAAATCCCAAACTCTGACCGTATTGTCCGCTGATGCCGTAGCGAGGGTTTTACCATCGGGACTAAAACTTACACTCCTTACCCAGTCTTGATGTCCTCGAAATATTCTCTTTTCTCTGAATTTACTAAGACTCTGCTGTAGAGCATAGAGAGGACTGATGGCAGGATAGTTATCCAAAGGGCGACCATCTTTGACGATATTAAAGAGCTGTTGCCCAGTCTCCATGGCTGAGTATAAAAGCTCTCGATTGCCATAGTAACCATTATCCCCTGGTAACCGTCGTAAAATATTAACCCCTTGTTGTTCTAGTCGCGCACCTGTTTTAGCTTCTTGTATTTTTTCAGCAGTTATCATAGCAATAATTATTGCTATAACTGAGAACAAACCCAGACTAATACCCCCTATGAGTATAGTTCTCTTGGCTTTCTGTTGAGCTTCAGTTAAGGTATCATTGGCCTTAGCTAATATTCGACTTTCTTGTGCCAATACCCTACGGTCTAATTCCTGACTAGCCCCTAAAAACTGATAATCCAAATCGCTCAAACTTTTATCCCTAGCCCAAGCTTGAGCATTCTCTAACGCTACCCCCCGCAACAAACGGGATTCATCGTGACACCCAGACTCAACCCAAGCCGTAAATGCTTCAGAGTAGGGACGCAGTCTAGCTAATTCCTGCTTAACCCAATCCCTATCGAAAACACTGCCATAAATCCGGTTGTTAACTTTTAAATACCCATCCCGCTCCACTACCAACCCCGATAGCCTTAATTCCGTCTGTTCTTCACTGCCATCAGCGGCAAGACTACCCTGATCTAATACCTGCTGATACAATCCCAACAGCCTACTCGCCCTTCGCTCATTTCTGAGAATGCGATCGCGTATGGTCTTCAAGTGCTCTGGCTTATCCTGAGATACCCAATTCTCAATAATCTGGGTACGGGCGACCTGTGCAACTTTAGTGCTGCAATGGGATCCCCCTCCCGTCCCCCTTAATAAGGGGGAAGCTTGAGAATGGTTCGATTCCCCTTCAGAAGTGCCCTCAACTCCAGTGCCCTCAACTCCAGTTCCCCCCTTGTTAAGGGGGGTTAGGGGGGATCCATCCACCATTAACTTACACAACTTCTGGGTCAGAAACGGTTGTCCCCCCGTCCAGTTCAATATCTCAGCTAACACCTGTTCAGGATTATCCACTTTCCCT
>NZ_JAAHIE010000555.1:0-4502 GCF_010671945.1 Moorena sp. SIO4E2 | reverse complement strand
TGGTACATTGAATCATCATTGATCCGTCGATAACCGTGTGCTAACCAATCGTTTAGGTTTACTTTACCATCGTTATCTGTATCAGCATCCTTTTGGAGATGTTCCCAATCCTCCATGAATTTAGCATGGAGCTGATTATATTTGGGGGAATTAGCTTCTAGTTTGCGGGCTTGGGCTAAGGTTTGGAAGATAGTTTCAAAGTCTGCTTGTTCTACGACACCGTTTCCATCTGCGTCATAAATTTGGAATAGCCTGGTCCATTTTTTGGTTTGAAGTTCTGTCAACATAGGTTGGTATTCCTTGTTTTTCTCTTAGCAAAGTTAAATGCAGCAATATGTTACCATTATTTACACAAAGAATACTAACTAAAAAGCTCTCTATTCATGGGCTTTATTAAGTGGTATCGGGTAACATGCTATATTATTTACTGCATATGAGTATGACACGCTCAAAATACACTCCGAAATGAGTTTTTAGCTCAACTTACAGTGCAACTCTTAGCATGTAAGCGGCATTAGATATTCACAAAACCCGTAGTATATACCCGAAATAGTCCCAAAGCCCTTCGCTATTGCATCAAGAAATAAAGTGAATATCACTAAAGGTTTCAATCCACAAACGAGCGCCACAATCGAGTGGATTATCTGGATTATAGACAATCTTACATGGACCAAGGATTTCCACTTCGTTGCCGTAAATATTGCTACCACTTCGTTTTACTGAAATCACTGGCTTGCGGTCTTTGGGGCTTTTCTTGATATTCGAGCCAATGTGATTACGGTTGACATTAATCTTCGCTAAAGCCGGTGGACGACTAGTGCGCCATTTCCCTTTTGGTCCACGAGACCCTTTGGTAATTTGCGGCAAATGGTTGAACAGGGGAATAATCCAGACAGAATTTCCCAGTTTTATAGGCACCCCGCACCCGACCCTTCTCTAGGAGTTGGCGCAATCGTCGAGAAGAAATTCCTAATAGAGATGCTGCTTCGGTAGTTCCAACGCACTTGTTCATGAGTGGGGTCTCTTTTAACTCTTCCTATAGTACTAGTATAAAGGTAAAAATAAAAATTGTGAGGGAGTAGGGATAAAAGTAGCTAAAGTGTGGTAAGTGTGGAGAGGGTGGAAAGCAAGTCAACTGCTGTGGTGTCCACTATTAGCGACTGCGTCAATATCGGAATAGTTAGGAAATCGAGAAGAAAGGGAGTAGGGAGGAAAGTGTGGTAAGTGTGGAGAGGGTGGGTAGCCAGTCGAGTGGTGTGGTGTCCACTATTAAAGACTGCGTCAATATCGGAATAGTTAGAAAATGGGGAATCGGGAATGCGATCGCGTAGCGTGACCATTCGCGTAGCGTGGCCTTTTGGCCAAGGTCAATCGCATATAAGTGTGATCGAGAAATGCGATCGCATAAGCGCGGAAGCTTCGCGTGACTCGCGTAGCGTGACCATTCGCGTAGCGTGGCCTTTTGGCCAAGGTCAATCGCATTCGTTTCTGTAGACACTAAAATTCCCCACGGGCAATTCTTTACAAAACTTGATATTTAGTTGTAGAAAAATTGGATTTTCGGAGTGATTAACAAAGTGAGTGTTGTCAAGGAAGCGTAATACTCTTAACCCAATTTCCATACTTCATTTTGTAGTATTGATGGTTACTGAGCCAGAACAGTTCCCACAACGTTTTCTATTCTTAACAACTTTTTTTGCAATACAACTCAAACACTAGGTTTGACAAGGAGTATTCTGATGACCCTTTTTGCGACAAAGAAACTTGCGATCAATAGTTTTAGTCCCTTAAAGGGGGGATGGACTAACTTTGATACCTATCCCCGCCAGTTAGGTGATGTCAATGGGGACGGTCGGGATGATATTGTTGGTTTTGGTCATACCTTTGTTTTTGTATCCCTAGGTCAAAGCGATGGTACCTTTGCTTCCCCATCAATAGCCCTAGACAGTTTCACAGTCGATGGAGGGAGATGGACTGATTTTGATACCTATCCCCGTCAGTTAGGTGATGTCAATGGGGACGGTCGGGCTGATATTGTTGGTTTTGCTCATCGCGGTGTTTATGTATCCCTGGGTCAAAGCGATGGTACTTTTGCTCCCGCATTCAAAGCCATAGACAGTTTTGCAGTCGATAAAGGGGGATGGCTTAACTTTAATACCTATCCCCGCCAGTTAGCTGATGTCAATGGGGACGGTCGGGCTGATATTGTTGGTTTTGCTAATCAGGGTGTTTATGTATCCCTGGGTCAAAGCGATAGTACCTTTGCTCCCCCATCAATAGTCATAGAAGATTTTGCAGTCGATCGAGGGGGATGGCTTAACTTTGATACCTATCCCCGGCAGCTAGGTGATGTGAATGGAGACGGTCGGGCTGATATTGTTGGTTTTGCTAATGATGGTACCTATGTAGCTTTAGCGAACAATCCGGGAGTTGACCCCTTGATCAGTATATTCTAGACTGAGTACTATTAATTTAATAAATGGCTCTCCTAGACTGATTATAGTAAATGAGTAGTTTAAATGAGCTTAATCCCTTAAATAGCAAGGGATTCAATAAACTAAAAATACATTTTTATTAAATTGGCATTTTTAAATTACTAAAACGCTTGATGAGTAAGGGCTGTGGCAATTATTTTATACTAATTTATCATAGCCACTCTAGGAGAGCCTAATAAATTAGTCAATATAAACAAAGCGATGGTTTTTATGTGGCATATAGCGTTTATAAATGAGTTGTAAAAAACTATTACCATTTTATCCGTTACTAAAAATACCTATATAGTTTATTAACTCTCGCCTTTGGCATTTTGTATTTTTGATTTTAGTAAGGGATTCTGTTCAGAACTCAAAGGTAAATGTTATATGCCACCCTCTTACTTCCAGTAGTCATCCATTCCTTATTTTTAATAATAATTTTGAATGGTCGCGAAGCCCTTGACCCATTCACCGACTAGCAGGAAAACTACCACCAGCGATGCAGCGCGGTCTTGGGGGTTTCCCCCACTCGCTATTGCATCAAGAAATAAAGTGAATATCACTAAAGGTTTCAATCCACAAACGAGCGCCACAATCCAGTGGATTATCGGGATTATAAACAATCTTACTTGGCCCAAGGATTTCCACTTCGTTGCCGTAGATATTGCTACCACTTCGTTTTACTGAAATCACTGGCTTCCGGTCTTTGGGACTTTTCTTGATATTCGAGCCAATGTGATTACGGTTGACATTAATCTTCGCTAAAGCGGGAGGACGACTAGTGCGCCATTTCCCCTTCGGTCCACGAGTACCTTTGGTAATTTGTGGCAAATGGTTGAACAAAGGAATAATCCAGAATTTCCCAGTTTTATAGGCACCCCGCACCCGACCCTTCTCTAGGAGTTGGCGCAATCGTCGAGAGGAAATTCCTAATAGAGATGCCGCTTCAGTAGTTCCAACGCACTTGTTCATGAGTGGAGTGTGAATTAACTCTTCCTATAGTACTATTATAAGGCAAAAAATAAAAATTGTGAGGGAGTAGGGATAAAAGTAGCTAAAGTGTGGTAAGTGTGGAGAGGGTGGGGAGCCAGTCGAGTGCTGTGGTTTGCACTATTAGCGATTGCGTCAATATCGGAATAGTTAGGTTATTTGTGATCGGGATGCGATCGCATTTCCCGATCACAAATAACCTAACTTTGGAACAAGCGGAAGAGTTTAGCCTACAGTCAATCTTGTATGGGATCACATATAAATGCGATCGCATTTTCTTGTGTGACCTGCTGCTGAGAATTGTTTGAATCCCTCAAGTCAAACTATTTCGGTAACTGTACTGATTAGTTGGCATTTTCTGTTCGCGAGCTGCTGGTGAGATCGGAGGTATTATGAATGCGATCGCATAAGCGCGGAAGCTGAGGCCAAGGTCAATCGCGAAAATGAGATTGGTAAATTTTCGCTGTCGAGGATGGATGGGGTGAGACAGGGATGCCAGCTCAGTCCGATTCTCCTACGGAGACGCTTCGGGAAAAGTCAAAATGCTCTGCAGGAGACCCCAATAGAGTAAAGCTAATAAGTTGCGCAATATATAAATCTGGCCTGTATCGGTTTATATGAAAAGGTTTCAGCTATTCACTATTTCGCTAGAAGATAGCCCGATTTTTTGAAAAAATGTTTGAATCCTCTAGTGCCCTCCAAGGCGCACTATACTGTTTTCACCACCCCTGGTGTAATGATTTCGTAATATTACTATTACTAAGTGTTAAATTAGAGTTAGTAACTCTACCTAAACTATGAACATAAAAAAGCAATTTTAACTTGATAGCAAACTTTTAATTACTTATCCCTAATCCTTTGGGTCTTGCGGAAATTATTAAATTGTGATATAAAATTTTTTGATCTCCTAGAATGGGTGTGGTAAATGAGTAGTTTAAATGAGCGATTACCCCTTCAATAGCAAGGGATTCAATGAACTAAAAATGCCATTTTAATAAAAATGCATTTTTAAATTACTCAAAAGCTTACTTAGTAAGG
>NZ_JAAHIE010000554.1:0-4523 GCF_010671945.1 Moorena sp. SIO4E2 | reverse complement strand
ATTTGGAATCATTCTGTAGAATCCTTACAAGTGGTACCATCAGCCTCCGTGTTGGGGGATAAGGGGCGTCCATTACCGGAAGAGTCTCAACCAACTCCTGATAGCTTGGAGCAGAAACCTCAGGAGTCGTCATCAACTTTACCTGATCAAAGCTTTACCACTGAATCTGTGAATGGTCAAGTGCCATCCACCAGTAATACGGTGGCTACAGATACCACCGAGACTAATACTACAGATACCAATTCTATAGAGACTAATTCTACAGAGACTAATTCTACAGAGACTAATTCTATAGATACCAATTCTACAGAGACTAACACCACAGAAACTATTGAGGCTGAGAGGACGGCGGAGTCGCAGACAGAATCACCAGCTCCGAAGACTCAGCCTACTGTTCATGGGCAGGGGAGCTTGAACCGATTACTGGATACTTTGTTTCCTTACAATCAATCTTTTAATAGTCCTAGCAAAGATACATAACAGCTGTTTAGACTTATTCCTTTTTTGCGATCGCTTTTAGCGGGCTCTTCGAGCCATCGCATAAGCGCGGAAGCTGAGGCCTTTGGGCCACGCTTTGCGATCGCGAAGCGTGACAATCATGTCAATCGCCTTTGGCGGGCTCTTCGAGCCATCGCTTCATCGCTTAGCGTGACTTTTGGTCAATCCCATAAAAATTCCCTAGATGCAGGCTAGGGTGAGGTTAGGTGATTTTTCAAGGCTTCTGGCACATTAATTGCTGTTTCCAACCCCTGCACGTTCTCCCACTTCGTGTCCTCATTCCAGGAAATGTTTTCGAGGTTTGCCTCACTAAGGTCTGCCCAGCTGAGGTTTGCCTCACTAAGGTCTGCCCAGCTGAGGTCTGTTGAGCTGAGGTCTGCCTGTCTGAGGTTTGCCTGTCTGAGGTTTGCCTGTCTGAGGTTTGCCCAGCTGAGGTATGCCTGTCTGAGGTTTGCCAACCTGAGGTTTGCCGAGCTGAGGTTTGCCCAGCTGAGGTTTGCCTGTCTGAGGTATGCCTGTCTGAGGTCTGCGAAGCTGAGCTTTGCCGACCTGAGGTCTGCCAACCTGAGGTCTGCCAACCTGAGGTCTGCCTCTCTGAGGTCTACCTGTCTGAGGTCTGCCTCTCTGAGGTCTACCTGTCTGAGGTCTGCCTCTCTGAGGTCTACCTGTCTGAGGTCTGCCTTTCTGAGGTATGCCTGTCTGAGGTATGCCTTTCTGAGGTATGCCTGCCTAAGGAATCGTCTAATTGTTATTAGAAAATTGCCGAGCTCAACACTATTGCTGTAGTTAATAATGCGAAGCAATCGCTTACTATCAAACCCTTCCGTATCTGGCTTACCGCAGGGATGGAAAGCAATTTTCTCCTTAAGTTCATCTTGTGTCTGGGCGTAACGGTTTAATTCTAGGAGCAAAATCATGGTATTGAGACCAGCAGCGATATCTACCTGTCGCTGACCTAACTGAACCCCATGGTTGCGCAATTTTTGACCGGTTTTCTGGGGTAGGGTGGTTTCGTCTAGGATGTCAATAAATTCTCCATTGCACCAGCGCAAATAGAACTCTTCCAAGCGCTCAAATAACTGCACCGCTCGAAAGTCATCACTAGTATCTAGCAGCGCCATCAAGTAGTCCACAATTTCTGGTGTCAGTCTGCCGTAACCTAGTAAATCGTAGATTTCCTCTGCCAGCTGATCGTTATCGATCGCAAATCCTCGACGCTTTTTACGGGGTTCTGTCCAGTCTTCGAGGCTTTCTTGCAACCGCACAGCACACAAAAACTCACCAAAACTTTTATGGACAAACTCCACTGCCCCTTCTGTGAGACTAGAACCATACGCTGGTCTGAGGTAAAACGCTGCTAAGGCATTTCTGAGGGGGTTTTCGCCAATGCGCTTTTGGGCTTTTTCCAGCAGGTCTCTGGCACCATCATCTTCTTTAAGGCGTTCCTCAATCATAGTGATGGCAGCCCATTCCCCACCGGCTTGGGTAACGCATAACCCGGCTTCGGTCAGAATCCGCCGCAAATCCTCGGTTTCCTGTTCAGTGAGGTCAAAATTGAGGTCTTCAGGACGCTGCTTGGTCAGTACCCAGTCTAGGACGGTTTGATAAATCAGAATTTTGGCATTAATACTGCTAGCCCACTCAAACATTTGGTCTGTTAATTTACCATGCCGGTGCATGGCTGCTAACAGGTATAGTAATAGGGGCTCTTGGGCTAATTCCTTTACTCGTTCTGGGCAGTGTTGGCCTTGCAAAAACCCATCAAACCCAGTGGCTTTATCCTGACCAACTAGGTTTCCCCAGTTCCTAAACCACTGCTGCTGGAGCGTCTTATCCATCAGCGCTATTTGCACCCGCTCCAGATTTCTGGGTATAACAATGCCTTGCAATGCCAATTCTCTGCCAGTAACTAAAAAGCGATGTCCCAATTGGGGGTTTCGCTGGCAGGTTTCTTGATAGTACCCCACCTTTCTCAGAAAATCTTCAATACCGCCAGAGGTTCTCCCCTGCATCCGCAACTCATCAAAGCCATCCAGTAAAAACAAAAAGCGAGTATTGGGGTCAGTCAACCAGCCATTGTCACTCTTAGCAAAATCCTCCTGAACGGCGGTGCGGAGGGTATTCTCGATATTTTCCTCAAAGGTATGAATATGCCGCAGTCGAATTAATATAGGGGTCCAGATCGGATGCAAGTGTTGGCGCACCCAATCCGCAAACATCCGACAAAAGACACTTTTCCCGCGCCCTGGTCCCCCTTGAATAAACATCACCTGACCAAAATGGTCAGGGTTAGTAAGCTGCTCTTTTGCCCAACTCTCTAAATTAACTAGGTCTGCGTATTTTTTTACCTTGCCATTGCTGTCGAGTAACTGAGCCTTTAGGGGTACATAGATATCGGGAATTTTAAAGTCTTCACCCAGTACCTTCCACTGTTGAAGTCGATGAGGGTCACTGGGATTAGGGGATATTTGCTCGCTCAGGTAGGATTCAATGTTACCGTATTTGCTAGTTGGTCTGGTTTGCTGGGCTGCTGCTCTCTGCAGGCTGAAACTATTAACTATATCCTCTGGCTCGTATGAAAGTAGTGAGTCTACACAACGATAGGTGCCCCAAGCTACCCACCCAGTCACCAGGGGAATGGTATTTGCTTGTAGTCCTGCTTGTGCCAGGTATTGGGATAATTGCTGATTTAAGGCTTGCCCTAACTTGGATTCAGGGAAGTAGTCCCATGCCTGATCAACTAGCGCTTGATCTAAGTTGAGTTCTCCAAGCTGGTCAATTTGCTGCTTAGCATCGTTATCGATATCGTTACCGGATACTCCAGCACCAATTTTTTTCCTTAACCAGTCATTGCTGCGAACCAAGCTATCAAAGCTCTCGATATAGGCTAGAGGAAACGCGATTCCTACCCATTGCTCCGAGGTTAGCTTGTTGTTGGTCTTGGCACCAAACAGCTTTTGCCCTTTGCGGCTGAGTGACACAAACGATAGCCCTGCCGCAACAGGCGCTAGTGGAGTCAGCAAACCGAGAGCCATGATAAATTCCAAGGTAGCTTGAGTAACCTCTGCCCCAGCTTCAACGGTTTCTCCAGGGGTTCCTAACTCGCGGATGTCAGTGTTGAGAAGTTGCCAAACTTGTTTAAATTTTACCACTGTCTTAGTTTTAGCAAGCCACTGTGCTAGGTTTACACGAATCTAACGTTTTAGTTGCAATTATAGCGGTTGTGAATTGGAGTAGGGAGATGGGGAGATGGGGATTTTATTAGAATTTTTGGCTAATTTCAACATTAATTAATTCACTACTATTATAAATCCTATAATAATCAGGCAATTTGGCATCGGCACTTTTAGGGGTTTTGATAAATTATTGACATGGATTTTTGAGGTGACTATAATTCAAGCTAACTCTATTATTTACAAAGGGATTATGATAAATCCTAATAATTTATCATAACAAAAAAACTGGTAATTATTTCTTACTGTTAAAGAAAAAAGTGAGGCATCTCATTTTTGCTGTTTGACCCAGACCCAGTGGTGCGTTACGGGGCGGGCTATCTCAACACTGGCGCTCCAGGTTGAACATCAAGGCAAGCCCGCCCCTAACACACCCTACGCACTTTTCCTTATTTTATACATACTGAAGGAGGATACTTTCTGTGACTAATCTTTCTCACCAATTAGCTCTTGTTACTACTGCTGTGGCTTTAACCTCTGCTACTGTTGCAGTTTTACCGGCTGCTGCTGAGCAGATAATTAACCAAGAATTCAGCGGCGAACTTGAATTGTCGGATTTTCCTGATTTTCTGCCAGAGCCTCCTCCCCAAACTAGAGATTACGAGGGGTTTGTTGAGTACAATACTGAAGGGGAATTACTCTCTTGGTTTCTTGATGTCGAAGGTTTAGAGCAAGTCGGTTCTGATATTACCCTTGAACCGTTGCCTTCTCCTTTTCCTTCTCCTCTTCCTGTTCCTCCTAGAAACTTTATTACGACCTTTGACGCTACCCCTGATAGTTGGATTCTAGATA
>NZ_JAAHIE010000553.1:0-4530 GCF_010671945.1 Moorena sp. SIO4E2 | reverse complement strand
CATTGCGACTGATGTTTTCTAGTCTTCGTCTTTGTTCGATTGTCAGCAGCACTTTATCTCTACGACCTCTTCCCATTTTTTTGACCTCAAATAATCATCCTTCTATTCCACTATTTTAGCTGTGCCACGCCAGTAGGGTGCGTTAGGGAAGGGCTCGCCCTCATTTTCCACCTCGTAGCCAGGGTTGAGATAGCCCGCCCCGTAACGCACCACTAAAGGTATTGAGCTAAAGGCTGACCACTGACCACTGACAGCTGACAGCTGAATTCTTAGCATGAAATTATTGTGTAGCGGCTTAAGAATTGGGATCGCCAAACAAATCAAAATCCCCGTCTAGGTAAGAGCGGGGAGTCTCCAAATGCTAGCATCAATTAATTGGGGAAATGAGCGATGACAACAACCCACAACCTTTATCAGCAAGACTTTTACTTATGGACCGAGGCAACTGCGCAACAGTTACGGGAGGGTGAGTTTACCCAAGTTGATGTAGCGAATCTGATTGAAGAAGTCGAAAGCATGGGTAAACGGGAAAAGCGCGAGTTAAAAAGTCGCTTGATTGTGTTGCTGATGCATTTACTGAAGTGGATGTATCAACCAGGGAAAAGGAGCGATAGTTGGATCAATACTATCACTGAACAGCGTATCGCTTTGGAAGAATTGCTGGAGGATAGTCCTAGTTTAAAACGGTGCGACCCAAGGGCGATTTACTCGCCCTAGGAGGCGCGCACCGTAGCGTTTTTGCCAGAGGTCTTTGAGCAAAGTTATCAGAAGGCTCGGATTAAGGCAGCCCAGGAAACTGGGATTAAGTTGAGCACTTTTCCTTGTGAGTGTTCTTTTGCTCAGGAGCAGGTTTTGGAAGCTGGCTTTTTCCCAGAAGTGTTGAACAGGGGATAGAGAATAGGGAGCAGCGACTACATCGCTACTCCCTATTCTCTAAAACCCAGGAAAAAAGTACTTTAAGGAATAGAAAACTGGTATACTTAAACTCAGTAACTACTATCTGCGCCAAGAACTACCTGCATCTTTGCTGTCACCGACGGGTCCCTTGCCATCTTTCGGTGGATTGTAATCTGTGAATGGATTCCAACTCATGACAGTTGACAATTGTTTTGACTCAGGTTTGGGCGAGACAGGGTCAGAGGGCAAGGTTGATTGACCTGAAGACGACTTGGTAACACTAGATGCTTGTGGGTCAGTACACTCAGGATTTTCATCAATTACCTGGTGAAATTTGCAGAATGATCCGGCGTTTTCGCCGTCACCTACGGGGCCGTCTCCATCATTGGGTGGTGTGAAAGTATTTACCATCTGTAGTTGTGATAGTTGTAGTTGTCTTGATGCTGATATTGGTAACAGTTGTGGGTTACTAAACTCAGGATTTTCATGGATTAGCTGGTACAATTTCCAGAGAGATCCGGCGTCTCCGGTTTCACTGGGAGGTCCGTCTCCATCATTCGGTGGTGTGTAATTCATTACTATCGTTAGTTGTGATGATTGTGATAGTTTTTTGAATTCTTGGGATTCTTGGGATGATGATTGCTGGTCAATCGGCTGAGAATTACTATCGCTTAGTTCCTTGAATACCTTCAGTATCGTTGCTGCTAATTGTTGCCAGCGCTTTCTGATGTTGAGAGTGAAGGAAACTAGTGTTGTCCAAAGCTGCTTTAGCAAATTAATCATTTGAGAATACACCTTTTCTAGAAATTCATCAAACACCGGCCCAGGCGGCGTTTTTTCATTGCTACTTGTTACAGCGCCTCTCAAGCCAACTTTTCGCAGATGATCAGAAAAATTTTTTTTTGAAGCAAAATTTGCTTAGGTATTCTAGTTTCCTTGGTGTTTGAGATCAGATCCGGATCCATTTGAGTTGTGAACGATTACCCTTAGAAAAAGGCAAGGGGCAAGAAGCAAGAAGCAAGAGGGGAAAGATATCCGGCGTTTTATTGGATAAAAAAAAAGACCTTCTAGGTTTACATCTCATTTAGAAACCCAATAGGATTTGTCAATTGGGTGAGGTACAAGGTTCTCGGTTTTAGGGAGTAGGGACTTCCGAGCAGGTAACTTCGGATCAGGGAACAGATTTCGCACTTCGATTTGTAGTACGAAAAACACAGAGCGATCGCTGGATGATATAGCGCTACGCGCAAGGCAAAAGGCAAAAGGCAAAAGGCAAAAGTGGACTACAACAGCTTTTAAGCTTGTATAAATGTCCTAACCTTAATCGGTAGTGCTATATAGCGCTACGCGCTATAAAACCCCACCGTCTTTACGGTGTCCACAATTGGATGGGGTTTAAATCCCCATCCAATTGCCTTCAGCATAGCTGCCTTCAGCATAGCTGCCTTCTGCCCTCGTTTAATATGGGTATTCAACTGGACTTGATATCAGGTGAGATTGATTCAGATTTTCCGGGAGAGGCGATCGCTCCTTGAGAGGATAATTTTGTTCCTTAATCAGACGCTGTAGTCGGGTAACTCGCTTACCCGGAGATGGGTGACTTGATAAAAAATCCCAGGACGCTCCTCGTTTGTGACTCATTCTCGCGAAAAAATCTGTTGCGCCAGCAACATGACCATAAGTTTGCTGCAACAACCTCAAGCCAAACTCATCCGCCTGTTGTTCCTGTGACTGGGAAAATTTCGACTTAGAGAGTGTTGCCAATCCGGAAATAGCCAAAGATTCTAGGGCTCCTACATCACCAACAAAATAAGCGATCGCTGTCCGCAGCAGCAATGTTCTTCCCAAACTGCGCAGATGATCTCGGTGAGCAAAATGACCTAACTCATGTCCTAATACCATCATCAACTCATTTTCTGACTCGACCTGTTTCAAAAAACCGGCGTACACCACAATCACATCCCCCGGTAGTGCTAAGGCATTTACTGTGTCCTCTGGTAGATAAAGCACCCGGTAATCTCGTTGTCTAGATTGCTCCGGTGGTAGTTGTTTTTCCAATCGCGCCAGCAGTTGATTGAGGGTATCTTGAGTTGGTGATGGTTGAGCCTGCTGCTCATAAACCGGAACGATTACAGCTCCCAGCTTTTGCTCGACACTAGGAGGAATTAGCCCAATTAGACTGTTGATCAGCAAGTTCAACAGCCAAATAACCCCCACAATAAAACTGATAAATAGCCCCAATAAAATCAGTAGTTGACGGTTACTTGGTGGTGGGTTGCGACTCTGAGGTATATCTGGAGAGGGCATAATTAGTGATGGGGGATTAGTGATTAGGGATTAGTGGTAAGCATATGCGCGAAGCGCACGCTACTTGAGGTGCCGTCAGCTGTCAGCTGTCAGCCGTCAGCTTAAAATAAAATTGAAAGTCTGGGGAAAAGCCATTGGCCCTAGGCCAATAGCTGATAGCTCATAGCTGATAGCTGAACGCGATCGCGTGCGCGTAGCGCTTAAGCTGATACGCGACACGCTGATAGCTGATAGCTAATGGCTGAATGCTTACGATTAGTGATTAGGGATTAGTGATTAGCTTGCTATTTAGCTATTACCAATTTCTTAGTCACTCTTAGTTGGACGGAAAGGATTTAAAAAATTAATTAACCCATAAAGCTCACGAGATTGAATCCATAAGCGTCCTTCACCACTGAAACGACAGACTAACCCTTCTCCACCCAAAACTCCAGTTTTAAGACCTCGAAATGATAAACCACCCAGCACCTCAACCTGGTAATTTAGAGTATCTTCAAATGCCACGATATAGCCAGTGTCTACTACATAGTCACCCGCCACTGGAATTTCTACAATTGCTCCATAAGAACTAAACCAAAAATCCCCTTGGCCTGTAGCTCGAATCAGGAACAAAGACTCGCCACTGAAGAAGCCTTTAAAGCCTTGAAATTGCGTGTCAATTTCTATTTCTGGACTACAGGCAACAAATCCTGAAGACTGTACCATTAAACCCTGGTTTCTCAGGTAGTAATGCTGAATATCTCCAGGCACTCCTGGCGAGACATAAATTTGCCCAGGCTCTTTTTCAGCAGTAAACTCACTAACAAAAAATGATTCACCACTTACCATCCGACCCAGTCCTGTCATCAAGCCACCTCGTACTTTGGACTTCATCGAGATACTTGAGTCCATTGCTGCCATTGCTCCTGATTCAATTAAGACTGTTTGGTCTGCCTTTAAGTTTATAATCAAAGAGGCATAAGCGGGAGAATGCTCAATTTCGTAGTCAATTTTTTTCATGATTTTTATGGCCTATCTATTATTATGTATTGCTATAACTAATAGCAATGGATAGTAAACAATACTGTGTAAATAATTATGAATTCACGGGAAGTATAGCAGAAGTCAGAAGTCAGAAGTCAGAAGTCAGAAGTTAAACTCAAGCCAAACTGTAGTTTGAGACTTTTGTCATGTCCTAATTACCCTGGCGACTGCTATAACTCTACTCCCGACTCCCGACTCCCGACTCCCTACTCCCGACTCCCGACTCCCGACTCCCGACTCCCGACTCCCGCCTCCCGACTCCCGACTCCCGACTCCCGACTCCCTACTTCAAGCAACAATCTT
>NZ_JAAHIE010000552.1:0-4538 GCF_010671945.1 Moorena sp. SIO4E2 | reverse complement strand
AAATTCGCCACGGGTCGCACCTCTGCATCGCTTATTCAAAAGCACCATCTGTAGCACCTCAAGTAGCGTGCGCATTAGCTGATAGCTGATAGCTGATAGCTGATAGCTGATAGCTGAATACTTACATCTTTTCTGACCATGCTTCTGCCATTTCATTCTGAGTTGAGCTACCATGAGATTGGACAAATTTACTAAATCTCTCCAAATCAGCTATTTTCGGATTATATCCCTTTTGATAACCCTCTTTTGGCCTATAATATCCTGTTTCATTTCTCTTTTTTCACCAGATATCAATTGTATTTCGGCTAATTTTAAATAAACGACTAGCTTGAGTTTTTACCATGCCATCGTCGATAGCACTAATCACTTTTTTTATTAAAACTGTAAGGAACTGGCATTTGATTAATTTATTAACAAATCCTGGCTATTTAGCTTTTTGACTATTATGTCCTAAGCTTTGCTTCGACTGCTATATCATATGTTGGAGAAGATCTATACTGGCGTAATGGTGATGGGACTGAACTAGCAAGAAATACCCAACAGATTCTTATGTTGGGGAAGCGCTTTTAAGACTTAGATAGCTTTAGGGGCGACATGGGCTCTAAAAAGCTTACTATATTTTGAGGCTAATGAGCTATGGCTTGATACAGTCGAGAACTTATTTTTGTCCTGATTCACAAATTTTATCGACGATCTCCTACCCAAGATGCCACATCATCCTCCGACCAAGGGAATGGCGGACTGGTGCTATAGTCAATAAAATACTCGTAGCCTAACTGGTCATACAGCTGATCCACCAATGTCTGTAATTCTACCATTGGTTCCGTATCCCCAGGAAGCAGGGGAAGCCGAAAATAGGGAATGCGATCGCTTAAATTAAAAAGGTACAAGTCAGCAGTGGGACGGGTATTAGAACGACTGACTAATATCCGATAATGACTCGGATTACTGCTGTTAGAAACAGGCAAGGGTTCCCCATCTCGCAACAGGTCAATTTCTACCAGATGAGTCATACTCTCCAAAATCTGCTGGCGTTTGGCTTCGTATTTAAGACGCCCTTCTCCTCGTTTATTGGCAGGGGAGATCACTTCAATCGCTGTTACCACTTCCTTGGTGGCTACATCTTTAACCTCGATGTAGGATTGTCGCACTTCTTCTCGTAAAGGAACAGCTACCTTAATCGGTTGAACTGACGGTTCAGATACCGCAACTGCTGTAGCCATTGCGACTGAAGCATCTCGGCTTTGTTGAACCGTAACATCTGGTCTACCAATGGCAATCTTCGTTGAGCCAGCAATCTTATAAACCCACTTATCGGTAACCACCCGATATTTAGGTAGCAGTTTAGGAATTAATGCTCTAGCCAAAGCTGCCAGCAATTGATTGTGGAAATCCGACCAATATTCCGGTTGTTCAAGGTAGGGATTCATCCCTGGAAATGGGTTAGGCATATAGCATTTTGATTTGAGTTGTGAACATACTTCCTTAAGGAAAGGCAAGAGGCATGCATGCTAGAGGCAAGAGTTAATCAAGTACAGAGGGATTTTGGGTAAGGATTTGAGCTCTTAAGATTTACGCTATAAATTAGCTCTAAGGATTTCAGCTTACATGTCGCCCCCCAGGATTGCTCTATAGTATAGATGCACCATTATTGTTAACGCAATTACAACAACGTAACATGGTACCATTATCTCTCAGAAGTCTATGGGCTTTTCTGCTGAGCGCGGTTTTGATAATTCCTTCCGTGATGCTCTTCCCCGCTCCAAGCCAAGCCATGGTTAACGCTGAAAGCGAGAGCATACAAAATGTAGAAAACCCCCAAGTAGCACCAATCACTGGCAATCTTCAACTAATTACTACAGCAGCGGGCAATGGAGCAGACACCTTTATCCGAGGTGGTTCCTACTCTAGTAAGAATAATGGAACAAACGGTAAATTAGTCGTCAAGCTTGATAACACCGTCTCTTATAGCCGCAAAACTTACCTCCGATTTGATCTCAGTGAGCTGAATGATGGTATTGATGATGTGAGCCTGAATTTGAGTACGATAAACCTTCCCAACACCAAAGGATCTATTGAGTTTTATGGCTTGAATGATGGAGTAGACGAAAATTGGTCTGAAACCAAAACCACTTGGAATAACGCGCCGGGTAATGATACTTACTCTACCAATTTATTTCTCTCAAACCAAACAACTTACTTAGGGAAACTCCCTGCAGCTTCTATAGCGACAGGAGATTCTTTTAGCTTTAACTCACCTGAGTTACTAGATTTCATCAAAGGTGATACTGATGACATAGTGACTATTCTGATCAATCGTGCAGAATATAAAGCCCCAGATGCCTATATCGTTTTTGCGTCTAAAGAAAGCACTGAGTATAGCCCTCCTACACTAATGGCTACTCTGAAACCTGCTGTTCAAAGCAAGCCTGAAACTGATACAGCCAATCTTTTTGAGCTTCCCGATTGTGTGAATTCCGATTGTAACTGCTCGGATTTTAAGACTCAGGAAGAGGCACAGGCTGTGTTTAACTACTTTGGAGATGATCGTTTCCGTCTAGATGGGAACAAAGATGGTCTTGCTTGCACCAGTCTGCCCCATGCCAAAGCTCCATAACCTTTAGTCCTCCACGACTTAGCAATGTTCTAGATCGCTCTTATTGAAACCAATCCCAATTCTCAGCAGGAGGATTGGGTTTCGGCTCACATTCGGAATTTCAAAGTAAGTACCTAGGCACAATTAATGGCATTGCCTATTTATGCGATCGCACCCAACTGTTTCAGGGTTGCTTTCTGTGCCTCAGTTAATCCTGTCACTCCAGTGATATTCATCGCTTCGTAGAGTCTGGGAGCTCTGAGAATTTTCAGGCACTTCCCCGTCTTAGTGTCCCAAAGCCTCACCGTTTGGTCTTGAGAGCCACTAGCTATAATTTGACCATCCCCACTAAAGGCAACAGAAGAGACCAGATGGGTATGTCCGGTGCAAGTGTGGCGGCACTCCCCTGTCGAAACATCCCACACCTTGACAGTTTGGTCGTGAGAGCCGCTAGCGATAGTGTTGCCATCGGGACTGAATGCCACGGAAAAGACCCAATTGTTGTGTCCCCGTAATAGTTTAGAGCATTCACCCGTACTCAAATCCCAGAGGCGTATCGTTTCGTCTGTACTACAACTGGCCAGGATATTATCCTTAGGACTGAAAGCGACGGATTTGACCCGATTACCATGTCCCTGTAACGTTTTCAAGCATTCCCCTGTGCTAACATCCCACAGCCTCACCGTTTGGTCAGTATTGCTACTGGCCAAGGTTTTACCATCACTACTGAAAGCCACTGACCAGATCTGATTAGTATGTCCTTCCAAAGTGCTGACGCAGTCACCAGTACGCTCATCCCAAAGCCTCACCGTTTGGTCAGCACTGCCACTGGCTAGGGTTTTCCCATCACCGCTGAAAGTGACGGAATAGATCCAATCAGTATGTCCGTGCAAAATCCTTAAGCATTTTCCCGTCTTGATATCCCAAAGCCTGATAGTTTCGTCTCTACTGCTACTAGCTACGGTTTTACCGTCACTACTAAAGGCCACTGAACACACGTGAGCAGTATGTCCGTGCAAAATACTGATACAGCGATCGCTATGATAATCCCATAGTCTGACTGTATTGTCGTTACTGCCACTTGCCAAGGTTTTACCATCAGGACTGAAAGCCACTGGAAATACCCAATCAGTATGTCCCTGCCAAGTTTTCAAGCATTGACCAGTGCCCCAATCCCAAAGTCTGACAGTTTGATCTAAACTCACACAGACTAGGGTGTTACCTTCAGGACTAAACGCCACAGAAAAGATCTGATTAGTATGTCCATGCAAGGTTTTCAGGCAAATACCAGTGTGGTAATCCCATAGCCTGACAGTATGGTCGCCACTACCAGTAGCTAGGGTTTTGCCATCAGTGCTAAAAGCCACTGAGTAGACTCCACTACTATGTCCGGTGTGAGTACTAACACAGCTACCAGTCCTAGCATTCCAAAGTCTGACAGTGTGGTCATTACTGCCACTGGCTAGGGTGTTGCCGTCAGTGCTAAAAGCAACTGAGCGTACTCCACTGGTATGTCCAGTACAAGTTCTAACCCAACTACCAGTGCTAGCATCCCAGAGTATTACAGTGTGGTCATCACTGCCACTGGCTAGGGTTTTGCCATCAGTACTAAACGCAACTGATCTCACACAACCGGTATGTCCAGTAAACCTGTTGAGGCATTGACCCGTGTCACCATCCCAGAGTATTACGGTGTGGTCGCTACTACCACTAATCAGGGTATTACCTTGAGGATTAAAAGCAACTGAGAACACTTCATCAGTATGTCCAGTACAAGTTTGCAAGCAGCTGCCATCACTGACTTGCCATAACTTGACGGTATGGTCAGCACTACCACTGGCTAAGGTTTTACCATCCCGACTAAACGCAACAGAGCGTACCCAATTAGTGTGACCCTCACAGATTACCAGTAGTTTACCAGTTTGCACATGCCATAGGCGAA
>NZ_JAAHIE010000551.1:0-4554 GCF_010671945.1 Moorena sp. SIO4E2 | reverse complement strand
CTAGCTGATAAACTCTGAACCGCTTTTTTCCTTGGCTCTGATAACGAATACACTGTAAGCCATAGCCGATTTTATCCAAGAAGCGCCTAATAATAACAATCGGAATGCAGCAGACAATACAAGATGTAGAAATCATTGTTGTTGACTCAGGTTCTACTGATGCCACTCCATCCATTGCATCCCGCTATCCCGTCAAACTATTATCCATCAAACCGGAAGAGTTTTCCTTTGGGCGAGCCCTTAACCTTGGATGTCAGGTTGCCACCGGGGAATTCATCGTTATTGCCAGTGCTCACGTTTATCCCATCTACCAAGATTGGATTGAAAAGCTGTTAGCTCCCTTTAAAGATCCTAAGATTGCTTTAACCTACGGAAAACAACGCGGTAACGAAACAACCAAGTATTCAGAACACCAGATATTTGCTAGTTGGTTTCCCGATCAGTCGGTTCATGTAACGGATCAAGATTATCCTTTCTGTAACAATGCTAATGCTGCTATCCGGCGATCATTGTGGGAAGACGTTCCCTACGACGAAACCCTCACAGGCTTAGAGGATTTGGACTGGGCAAAACGGATTATGCCCTTAGGCTACCGCATTGCTTACGTTCCCGCAGCTGAAATTATTCATGTTCATGAGGAAACCCCCAAACGCATTTACAACCGCTATCGACGAGAAGCCATTGCTCTTAAACAGATTTATCCCCAAGAACACTTCCATTTGTGGGATTTTTTGCGCCTGTTTACCACAAATGTTGTCAGTGACTACTATCATGCATTCCATGACGGTGTTTTCAAGCCAAATTTGCAATCAATTCCTATATTCCGCTTAATGCAATTCTGGGGTACCTACCAAGGCTTTGCGCAAAGGGGACTAGTCAGCAACCGCCTGCGACAAACCTTTTATTATCCACGCAGCCTATCACGTTACCAGAACAGCTTTTCTTATGACAATCGACGACTCATTGACTATGGCTCCTCTGCAAAATCCTCTGAGCAAGTATATTGACATTTCAGTAGCCGTATCGCCATACCTTCCCACCTGGCCAGGTAGCCCAGCAATTGAATTTCAGCGTCGCCTCGATTTAGAACATGGTGATATTGCTACCGATACAACACTGCATTTTAGTGTACATACGGGGACTCACGTTGATGCTCCAATGCATTTCATCCCAGGGGGACAAAGTGTGGAACAGCTACCTCTGGATGTTCTAATCGGAGAGGTTTACGTTGTAGTTGTGCCCGATGATGTGGATGTCATCACCGCAGAGGTATTAAAGCAGTTAACTCTACCTGCCAACACACAGCGTTTGCTTTTGCACACGCGGAATTCTCGGCTGTGGCGATCGCAAGTGCGGGAATTTCAGCCGGACTTTGTGGCGCTCACAGCAGATGCGGCTGAATGGGTAGTTGAACGGGGAATTAGGTTAATTGGGGTGGATTATTTGTCAGTCCAAGGTTTTTATGATGGTCCGGAAACTCATCAAATTCTGCTAAAATCCGAGGTTGTTATTATTGAAGGCTTGAATTTAACGGATATTTCAACTGGAAAGTATGAGTTGTTATGTTTACCAATTAAACTCAAGGGAGTAGAAGGAGCTCCAGCTAGGGTAGTTTTACGGAAATTATCTGATTAACTATTTACATTTTGCTAAAAAGTTTTTAGAGGTTATTTTTTATGAAAAATCTTAAAATTATTGCTCTCTTGCCAATGAAAGCTAACAGCGAGCGAGTCAAGGGTAAAAATTTTAAGCCATTGAACGGTCAACCTTTATTCAAGTGGATTTTAAATGCACTTATTGAGCTAAACGAAGTCTCAAAAGTGATTATAAATACAGATGCTCGGTCTATTCTGGCAGAACACGGATTGGTCGATTCAAATCGAGTTCAGATTCGCGATCGCAAACCAGAATTGTGTGGTGATTTCGTCAGCATGAACCGGATTCTGGCAGATGACATAGCAAATGAAGCTGCCGATATTTACTTGATGACCCACACTACAAATCCCCTCCTCAGTGGGACAACAATTCGCAAGGCACTTCAGCAGTTTCTGGAGGCTAGGGCTACGGAAACTGCTGATTCGCTATTTACAGTTAATCGCTTCCAAACTCGCTTCTACCGTCAAGATGGTTCTGCCATTAACCACAATCCCAATAAGCTAATTAGAACTCAGGACTTGGAACCCTGGTACGAAGAAAATTCTAATCTCTACATTTTTACACCTTTAAGCTTCGCTGCCACCCAAGCTAGGATTGGTAAGCAACCTATGATGTTTGAAACTCCTCCCTTAGAGTCGATTGATATTGACGATCGAGTGGACTGGCAAATGGCTGAAGCAGTTGCCCAGTATCTCTATCCTTCTTCTGTTGTACAAGCGGCATGAACAATGAAAGTATTAATTACCTGTCCACCCATGTTAGGTTTGATGGATGAATTCAAACCACTGTTTGCAGCAAAAGCCATTGAAGTTGATTGTCCTACAGTAGTGCAAACCCTATCCGTGGAAGAACTAAAGTCCCTCATTCCTCAGTATGACGGTTGGATTATTGGCGACGATCCTGCCACTCGCGAAGTGTTTCAGAACGGGAAATCTGGGAAGCTAAAAGCAGCAGTAAAGTGGGGTGTTGGGGTTGATAATGTGGACTTTACAGCAGCGAATGAATTAGGTATCTTAGTAGCAAATACCCCTCGTATGTTTGGTGCGGAAGTAGCCGATATTGCCATGGGCTATGTAATTGCCCTAGCACGACAGACTTTCATGATTGACCGAGCCGTTAGAGCAGGAACATGGCTAAAACCAGCAGGCATTTCTCTGGGGGATAAAACGGTTGCTTTAGTTGGTTTTGGGGATATTGGGCGCAATACGGCGAAGCGGCTGTTAGCAGCTGACATGGGGGTAATTGCTTACGATCCTTATTTCCAAGCAGTGGAGGGATTAGAAGCAGTACAACCTGCTGCTTGGCCCGCACGCTTGGAAGAAGCCGACTTGATTGTGCTGACCTGTGCGTTAACTAGTGAAAATCGTCATATGCTGAATTCAGAAACATTAGCTAAGGCAAAGCCAGGGGTGCGGGTGATCAATGTTGCCCGAGGTCCATTGATTGATGAAGCAGCATTGGTGGAGGCATTGTCCTCACGACAGGTGCATTCGGCAGCCTTAGATGTTTTTGAAATGGAACCATTACCGGAAGCCTCTGCGCTACGCCAATTTGAACAGTGTATTTTTGGCTCCCATAATGCTTCTAATACGGTGGATGCTGTGCGTCGTGCTAGTTATCAAGCAATGCATTTGCTATTTGATTTTCTTGGATGTGCCTAGGAATTGAGATCGTGAAAAGTGCTTTAATTACTGGAGCTGCGGGTGGCATTGGGCAAGCTTTGTGCCAGGTTTTTAAAGAAGCTAATCACTTTGTGATTGGTCTTGATGTAGTTTCAGCGGCTGCATCCTGCGATGTTATGATTGTCGGCAATTTGCAGAAAATGTGCAGTGATCCAGCTTATTGTTCAGAAATTGTTGAGCAAGTGCGATCGCACTTGCAAAGCAGAGGTTTGACTACCTTAATTAACAATGCAGCAGTGCAAATCCTCAAGCCCACAAACCAACTCACAGTAGAAGATTGGCATCAGACACTAGATGTTAATTTGGTAGCTCCTTTTGTGTTAACTCAGGCATTGCTGCCAGAGTTGGAACAAGCGGTCGGGTCAGTAGTAAATATTGCCAGTATTCACGCCAGCCTTACCAAGCCTGGGTTTGTGTGTTATGCAACCAGTAAGGCAGCTTTGGTGGGTTTAACCAAAAGTATGGCAGTGGATCTTAGGGAAAGAGTCCGGGTAAACGCGATTTGTCCAGCAGCAGTAGCGACACCAATGTTAATGGCTGGGTTTGAAGGGAAGAAGGAAGAGTTTGAGAACTTGTCTCAAATGCATCCTTTAGGACGGATTGCAGAACCAGCAGAAGTAGCAAAAGTGGCATTGTTTCTATCTTTGCCTGAAGCAAGTTTCATAACCGGTGCAACGTTAAGCGTTGATGGTGGCATTGGAGGACGTTTACACGATCCTATATAGGTTAACAATAAAGATTTATCCGCATATCTAAAGCCCAAACTAGTTAACCAGCTAATTAGCCCTTTTACGGCTGACTTGATTATGCTTAAAAAAAAATTAAAAGTAGCAAGAGATTCAATTGTTGAGTATCTTAAGAATTACTCAGATCCAGTGTACATTCAATGGTATTTTCATGAGTCTAAGCGCCTTTTAAAATTTAAAAATTTTCATAAAAAAGAGGACTGTTTTATTATTGGCAATGGTCCTTCTCTTAATAAAATTGATTTATCATTACTGAACAATTATTATACGTTTGGCTTAAATAAAATTTACTTAATATTTGATCAAGTTAATTTAACTATTAGCTATCATGTTGCAGTGAACCATTTGGTTGTCGAGCAAAGCGCGACAGAGTTTGAAAAGTTAAAATGTCCATCTTTTTTATCAGCTAGAGCCGCTGAAATGTGGTATATAAAAAGGATCATATTTATAAAATTTTTACAGCAGGTAGA
>NZ_JAAHIE010000550.1:0-4556 GCF_010671945.1 Moorena sp. SIO4E2 | reverse complement strand
GTACTCTAAATTCTGGTTGCGTACGCAAATCCGACTTTGATTTTTGTTCAAAGTCAGGGGAAAATTCGTTGACTTTGAACAAAAAAACTTCTTTAGGATGGGATTTATTCGAATTTCAACAAAAAATTGAGTTAATGGTAAGCATTCAGCTAATGCGCGTAGCCCATTAACTGTTCGCGCAGCGTGCGCGTAGCCCATTAGCTGACGGCTGAATGCTTACAGTTAATAAGATTTTTGTCTGTTACCATTTATACCAAATTAGATTGGTTTACCCTGACCTCATAAACCTCATATCAAACCTCATAAAACTCATATCAAACCTCATAAACCTCATAAAACTCATCTAAAATTCCTACATTCTTGTTCAAATTCAATGTCCTAGTGCGGCTCGTTCTAGCTAGGAGCCTCTAGAGAATAGAGGGGTATGAGCTAGGGGAATAGCGAGGGAAACACCCTCAAAATTCCCAACTATTTTTCGGATGTGGGTGAAAACCCCACCCCATCGGAGACAGGTGACTCCCTACCTGGCCACACCGAGCAGGCGACATCCTAGCAGAGTGAAGCTGGCATCAGGGCGGAATTAGGACTTATGCAGATCGGTTCCCTACCGCTAATGGGGAGATGACATGGATAAACAGGTTCTAGAAAAGTGTCCTATGATTAAGCCACAATCTGAGCGGAAAACCGTGTGGATTTCAACATCTGACTCTCACAACGTTTCTTAGGACGATAGTTGTAATCTCCGAGAGGATGTTGGGCAAAATGAACCGTCCTAAATCATCACAACAATCTGAAAGGTGGAACGAGTAAAAACGACGGCAAAAAGAGGTCTGGGGAACGGTCGAAACCCTAGTAAGTTATGTCAAACTTAATCCCTCCCGTCGGGTAGGATGTGACCGGAAACTGGTCACGGGTATCTAGGATACATGAATCAATGGAGAGCATGGTTAGACCCATGAGAAAACAATCTTATAGCGAACTCTGGAAAAGCGAAAGTTGGAAGAAACACCAACGGAACCTATTCCGCCTACAGCGACGAGTGTATAAAGCGGTTCAAGCTGGTGACTTGAGGAAAGCGAGGTCACGACAGTTACTGATTCTAAAATCCCGTTCGGCTCAGCTCCTGGCAATCCGTCAAGTGACCCAGCTAAATAAGGGTAAGAAAACAGCAGGTATTGATGGGAAGACAGCCCTCAAATACAGTGAACGATACGGTCTACTGAATGAATTGAACCACTATGGCCAGGTCTGGAAACATAGCGGACTGCGTGAAATTCCAATCCCTAAAAAGAACGGAAAAGTAAGGATTCTTAAAGTACCTACTATCGCAGATAGAGCATGGCAAGTAAGCGCAAAATTCGCTCTAGAACCCGCCCATGAAGCAACCTTTCACGCCCGGAGCTACGGGTTTAGGACTGGACGCTCAGCTCATGACGCTCAGAAATACATATTTAACAATCTGAGTTCAAACAATAACGGGTGGAAAAAGAGTGTCATCGAATTAGATATTAAGAAATGCTTTGACCGCATCTCCCACAGCTCCATTATGGATAGACTGCTAGCTCCAGCTAATCTGAAGATGGGGATATTCAGATGTCTAAAAGCTGGCATCAGTCCGGAATTCCCGGAGCAAGGAACGCCCCAAGGAGGAGTGGTCAGCCCAATACTTGCCAATATTGCACTTAACGGAATCGAGGCAATTCACCCTAGCGTCCGTTACGCGGATGATATGATAATTTTTGTCAAGCCAGGACAAGACCCCGAGAAAATCCTAGAAAAGATTAAAACCTTTCTAGGAAAAAGAGGGATGGAAATCAGTGAAGAAAAGACCAAGCTAACAAAAGCGACAGACGGTTTTGACTTCCTGGGATAGAACTTCCTCCTCCAGAAAAATGGAAAGTTTAGAAGCACTCCCTCAGCGGATAACTTCAAAGCAATCCAGAAGAAGATTAAAGCCGTAGCCAACAGCTCGAATTATGGTGCTTTAGTTAAGGCCAAAAAACTAGCCCCAATAGTCAGGGGCTGGAGGAACTACCACCGGAACTGCAAGATGGACGGCTCCCGGAATAGCTTATGGTACGCCAATAACTCGACGTTCAAAAAGTTCAAACGGGAAAAGAAAATCGACCGACACGAAGCCGAAAGGTTAGTAAAGAAAGCATTCCCGGCTGTTCCTTATAAACAGAACAAGCATGTGTCGGTAAAAGGGACTAAGTCCCCGTACGATGGAGACCTAGTCTACTGGAGCAAGCGAAATAGTAAGCTCTACGAAAATGCTACCTCTAAAGCCAAAACCCACGCAAAACCATTCCTGTGGACATTGTGGACTTAGGTTCACCGGCAATCAGGATGTACAACTCCATCACGTTGATGGGAACCATGATAACTGGAAACCCAAAAACTTAATGGCTGTACATCGTAGTTGCCATCAAGAAATTCATTGGAGCAGGTCGAAAGACCAAGATATCTAGGAGCCGGATGCGGTGAAAGTCGCACGTCCGGATTTGAAGGAGAGGTGCCCTGGGTAATACCAGGCATCGACTCTAACTAGGTAGTAGAGCAAAACATGCAGGATATGAGAGGATGTCTGAAAAGTAATTGGCTACAACCATTAACAAACCCTTTGGTATCCACCAACACATGACGCTTACGACCTTTAACCTGTTTCGCGCCATCATAACCCACTTCCAGATGAATCATGGTTGCTGTTTCTACTGATTGACTGTCTGACCTTTGGGAAAATCGTTTAGGTGCGCGCCTCCTAGGCCGGGGAACCCGGCCTAGGGTCGCACCTGAGGTAACAAGACCTATGCACATCCGGCTACCAATACGTAAAAAATGGCATTGACTACCGAGCGCATCTCTACGCTTCTGGGACGACCTCCTGACGCAAGCTGGCGGTATTAGTGTTTCGAGCAATTGCCATTGTTCATCAGTTAAATCGGTACGATATGATTGATTCATTACTTCACTCTCGTTGTCTGTCCTTTATTGCTATGGACAGCTGATCGTGACGAGAGTTTTTCTTTTGATCTTGGTTCTTTCTCAATAGCTATCGCTGTTCTTAAATGACGCGATCGCAAAGCCCTGGCTTTAGCCAGACCACGAAGTGCGCCCAGAGGGCGATCATGCCAAAGGCATGCCGCTTCGCGTACGCATTTATTTTGACTTTTCAGACATCCTCTGACAGCCCCATCTTCAAAGACTTGAATGAGGTTTTCTGTTTGCAAGTGGCTACACTTACAGGATAAATATAATACCAGAGGATACTGGCATAATATTAAGATTGATGAACGATGAAGATTTTTGATCAAGTTACGAGTTCTGCTAATACACGAATACACCTACTGACAGATGGAGTTCTAAGTTGCTCCTACCAAGAAATTCCAGATATTTTTGACAGACTTCAGAGGCATTTTAGCAAGTGGGGAATTAGCAAGGAAAATGGCCTTGCCCTCGAATGTGAAAATTCCGTGCCCAATGCCCTAGTCTTGCTATATTTGCTTGAAGTGGAGTCTAGTGTCCTTTTGCTGCCTAAGGTAGTTGGCGGTAGTCAACTCAAGCAGTCGCCCCTTCCGCAATTCTGCCGTTACCGTGTGGTGACTGATAGTGGTAGCACAGTTGATTTGAGACATCCGGAACAGTTTTGCCATCTGGTGGAAAATGAAGGGTGGATTGGCACTGGCGATCAGGCTAATCATCTCAGTCCAAAACTCTATTTGCGGACATCAGGGAGTACGGGAAAACCCAAAATAGCGGTACATTCCCACGCCAAGTTAATGGGGAACGCCCTCAACTGTGTTAATAGGTTAGGACTCGAAAGCAACGACCGCATCGCCATACCTGTGCCGATTTTCCATATGTACGGCTTGGGAGCAGGCTTCTTACCTGGGATAGCAGTTGGAGCATCTATTGACTTACAGCCAAAGTCGAATCTACTAAGGTACTTGCAGAGAGAGAGAAACTTTAATCCTAATGTAGCCTTCATGACCCCAACTTTGTGTGAAACGTTACTCAAAGGGCGTAAGTCTCCAAGGAAATACAAACTGACTGTGGCGGCGGGCGATCGCATGAGGGAAGATACCTTTGCGCTCTATGAATCCCAGATGGGCTCCTTGGTAAAATTATATGGCAGCACGGAAATGGGAGCGATTGCAGCGGCCAGTCTCCAAGAACCAAGTGAAGTGCGATCGCAAACCGTTGGAAAACCCATGCCTGGAGTGCAGATGCGTCTGGAAGAAGGAACTGGTGAATCCTTTGAAGGAATGGAGGCTGTTGGCGAACTCTGGTGCCAGCATGAATTGGCTTTTGAAGGGTATGTTGATGAGACAGGAAATCCGGTTATTCAGGATACCCAAGATAATTGGTTCAAAACTAAAGATTTAGGTCGAATCTGGGCAGATGGTCATCTAGAAGTGTTGGGAAGGTGTGACCACAGCGTCAACAGAGACGGACTGCTGGTACTCTTTTCTGATGTAGAGAGGGCAATCGAGTCCATTGAAGGGATAGAATCTGTGGTCGTCGTTTCCAAGGGAGAAAGCCAACGAGGAAAAGGA
>NZ_JAAHIE010000055.1:0-24353 GCF_010671945.1 Moorena sp. SIO4E2 | reverse complement strand
GGTAAGTGATTAACCAGACTTGAGCTCAGTTGAATCAACCTCGATTTTTGGGGAGCCGACGCAATCGGCTCCTTTTTTTTGTGGAACGGACATCTTGTTTTTTGTGGAACGGGCATCTTGCCCGTTTCATTTTATGGAATGATTTGAATAGTTTTGTGGAACGGGCATCTTGCCCGTTTGATTTTCGGTTGAGGGGGTGACAAGCCAGCTCAACGGTGATGCGATCGCATAGCATCGCCTTCGGGGGAATCCCACCTAGGGCTTGAGAAGACGCTGATTTCAATAACTCCATCCAGTCACTGAATCCAGTCAGTGAATCCAGTCACCTCATGCAGTAATTAACTTCACCGGTTGATGTGATTTATATCACACCTTTATCTAACTAAATCGATAATAATGATTATTAGGGAAAATTCTAAGATTAGTCAGCCAAGTCTTATAATTTATCATTTCAGGGCAAAGCATCTTATTATACCCTCAGGATTAAAAGCTCAGGGTAGCGCGTCTCTGACTAATTAAATATATCAGTCAAGAAATATAATATCATCTCTGATTGACTAATTATCATATCCGAAATCAGGTAATTTGGAATTGGTAATTTGTATTTGGTGATTTTGAATTGGTAATTGGTAGTTGAGGATTACCCATTACTGATTACGCTTACCCAACAATCTATAGACTATTTTGGAAGTGATTAACCGCACTTGAACTAATAGATCAGTTCAGATCATTTATGTAAAGCTGTATCGGTTTCTTCAGCTAAACGTGAGATGCTCTTTGTGCCGTGTGTTTCACATTTAACTAGATTTTACGTGCATTTCTGCTGAAACTATTCGAGCAGAGGTCGCTGTCATCAGTAACCTAGAAGCAATTCTTTGCAAACGTAACGATTCACTCGTTTGCCTATAAGCCTTAGGGTTGCTTTGCCAGTAAACTGTGAACCTCTCTATCCTAATTTAGCATGTTACAAAGAAAATCGACACCGCTTATCCTACCAGAGGAAAATAAATTTCCAGACTGTCTGACGATGGAGCTTAAAGTTGAGCCAGTCTCGACAGGGATTTTTTCATCTCGCGATAGAGAGCAATTAAAGCTATACCTGACTATTCAATTTAATGAACAGTGGCTGCAGATGCTATTGGGTCGAGTTAGGTTCGGACTCAAAGGTGGAGAACTCAGGCTAAGGCTAAAAAATGGCAAGATACCTTTGGAAGCTCGTAACTTCAGTGGCTCATTTGAGCCTGCTGTTGAAAAACAGAGGAAGCAGCAAGAGAGTAAGGAAAATCACAGTAAAGTCGAGGCTTCTTGGGATAAAAATCAACCTGGAGTTAAAGCTAACCATGGTGAAAAGAATACAGGAGGGACAACAGATGGGTTTCAGTTCATTGACTATCAGATCACAACGAAGGGGTCAGAGGAAACTCCAGCTTGGGTTTTTGAGGTAAAAACGGGTCAACCCGTGTTTAAAGGATTACTCAAGGAAGTCGAGCTGGGAACAATAGATGTAATGGCAAAGCCGTGCTACATAGAAGCTACCTTTGAAGTTTTTAAACCAGATGTTCATGTGACTGGAGCTGAAGGGTTGTGGTCTCCCGAAATTAGTCGGGAAGAACGTGTAGTCTTAGATAGAAAGATTGCCTTACTGATTCTAGAGCACCAATTAAAACCTTATTTAAGTAAAGTGGTACTAAAGTATGACTAACGAACAATCTAAACCGGTGACTAACGAAAAATTCAACCAGGAGTTGGAAGAATTCATCAGAAGTGTTGAAGGCGCTAACACTACTAATTTTTCTCAACTGGCGGAGATAGCTGAACTAAATCTTTATGAAGACTTGGCTAGAGTTGACTTAAGCGGGGTTAACTTAGAAAACGTTAATCTGAATAATGCTGATTTAAGGGGAACGAATTTTAGGAATGCCAATCTAACTGGTGCTGATTTTAGGAATGCCAATCTAACCGGTGCTGACTTTAATGATGCTATTTTAGACAACGCTCAATTTGGTAATAATTCAGGGCTTACTGAGGATATTATATCTGCTCTCAAGGCTCAAGGGGCAATTTTTTTTGATGATTCTGAAGAATTCTTGCTTCCTACAGAAAAATTACATAATGTAGAAGCGCTCTGGAAGCAGGGTATCAAAAAAACTATTTTGATGATAGAGGAATTGAGTGATAAGGATGTAGAATGGATGATTGCTACAGGCAGCAAGAAAGAAATTATTGCTGATACTACGCTTATCGAAGAAGGGAAAGAGATTGATGCACTGTATATAGTGTTGGACGGACAGTTTACAGTTTCAGTTGGGGGCAGAGATATTGCTGAATTATCGGGAGGTGAAGTAGTAGGGGAAATGTCTTTTCTAAAACGAAGTTTACCTGCCGCTACTGTTACCGCTATAAATGACTCAGTAGTTTGGTCAATTTGTCGGCATAAGTTGCAGGAAAAGCTACAGCAAGATAAAGATTTTGCATCCCGTTTCTATAAAGCTACTTCTATTATTTTAGCTGATAGGTTACTCGGCCAATCTTATCAAAATCAATATTCCCAAATTCAGCCATTACCTAACTACTATTGCAGCCCTAAAAATCTTAATAATCAGGCTTATTTGAATCGTTATGATGCACAACAAAAATTATATTCTCTAATCAAAGGGATGTCGGACAAGTGCTTTAGTTAAACCCAACTATTTAGCACTTATCACATTTCTCAATTCGGTGAGGTACTTTTGTCCTAGGTGGCGCAGAAGTAGGGAGTAGGGAGTAGGGAGTAGGGAGTAGGGAGTAGGGATGGAGCGCTCCCCAGAAATTCTGGATTCTTATGATGACTTCAGCAATTCTGTCTACTGTCTACTCCTGAAAATAATTAGTTAAGACATAATTCGAGGGAGTGATAAAATCCTAAAAAGGGTGTTAGACAATCCTAGCATTAGAGAATGGGATTCGGCGTTCGCGCAGCGTGGCCTAAGGCCACAGCCGAGGCTACGCGAACCCATGATTAATTTATTTCTATTTTATTGCCGCTAAAACTTTTGAATAGTCTATCATGGCAGCTAAAGGAATATTCATCATCACGTGAATAGTAGTCTTTAATCCAGGTTTGTAAAAATTCAAAATTCGCTTCTTGTTCTTTGGGAGTCTTATACTTATGGGGCTCCCATGGTCTGAGTCGATTGTTTTCTAGGCATTTTTTAACTCCAGGATTCAAAAATATCATCTCGGATGAATAGTTGGCGGCTGTTTCAATTAAACTACCGTAGCATCCTTCAATTATCCATCCAGGATTTTTTTGAATAAAGTCGATTAATAATCTCTCGCTTTCGGCATCTTCCCGTCTTACTCCTGGTAGATCGGGTATCCAAGTAATAGTATCTAGATCTAATATGGGTAAGCTTAACTCAACCTGCAATTTTAAGGCTAAGGTAGTTTTTCCCGCTCCAGAGTTGCCGAATATTAGTATCTTTCTCATGATAAATGAAATAGACAAAAGGTAAGCATATGCGCTACGGGCACGCTAAGGGAACAACCCTTAGCTATCAGCTATCAGGCGGGGAGCCTTGAGCACTAGAGTCTTGCTCAGGTAATTAGGATTGCTTTTTACTTTAAATCCGCTTCCCAAACACCAATGTAAATGCGATCGCTACCGTCTCGTTCAATCACACCCTGCAAGCGGTTATTATTACCACTGGAAAATTTATAGGTCTTAGACTCGCGCTGATATACATCTTTCAGTCCCTGTTTAATGTCAGTGGAGATGTTGTTACTGAGCAGCTTGTCTAAGGTCTGTGACATGATTTCTAGGTCAACGGATTGCGAAAAAGTAACTTCCGTTTGGCGCAGACGCCCAGAACTTCGATCAAACAAGTATCCTAGATCTACTTGATTGGGCACAACGTTTTTATAAAGGAAAGCGCGAGTCTTCCACATGCCGTTTGATTTTTTTGTGGGCTTGCCTAAAGCATATTCCACTGCTCTGCGCTGAGTTCCTGGGGGAAATTTGGGAATAGCCTTGAGCTGAGCAAGATTTTGGTTATTGGTATTGTTTTCTACGATGGGTGAAGGTTCGGTGATAGGTTTCCGTGTTGTTACTGGAACTGGTTTTACAGTAGTGTCTGGTGTTGATGGGGATGTTGGTGTTACCGGATCGGTTACCTTAGTTTCTGGTTTTGATATCGAGGGAGTAGTTACCGGATCAGTTACCTTAGTGTCTGGTTGTGATGGGTTTGATGGTGTGACCGGATCAGTTACGGCAGTTTCTGGTTGTGATGGGGATGATGGTGTGACCGGATCGGTTACGGTAGTCTCTGGTTGTGATGGGTTTGATGGTGTGACCGGATCGGTTACGGTAGTCTCTGGTTGTGATGGGTTTGATGGTGTGACCGGATCAGTTACGGTAGTCTCTGGTGTAGTTACTGGTGATGGATTATTGGTCTGGGACTGTGATGGGTATGATGGTGTTTCTGGTTTAGTTACTGGTGATTTGTCCTTGGTCTGGGACTGTGATGAAGATGAAATAGTCTCTGGTGATGGGTCTTTTGATGATACTTTTTTATCTTGCGATTCTTGAGAACTTGGCTTGTCTGGGTATGATGTTGATTTAGATTGATCATAGGATGGGACGGTCGTAGAGGGATTCAAGAACTTGTTGAATCCCGAACCAAATGCCACCACAATCAGTAATATACCGCCTCCGATTAAACCTCCCTTTAAAACTGCCTTGTAACTATCGTTTTGTTTTACTGTGACGGGACTTGGGCCTTTAATAGTGGAGACTGAACCGTTGTTGGCTGGTGGTGAGTCACCCGGGGAAATCGGTACTGTTGCTACCGTCCCGTTGTTGCCTGTTGATGGGGCACCGGGAGAAATGGGAACTGTGGCTTCCGTAGGTGATGCAGGGTCAGATTGGAGAGCATCAAGCATTTGTCTGGCACTAATAAAGCGATCGCGTGGATGGAATCGAATCGCTTTGTCGAGCACTATTCCTAGGTTTGAATAAAGGGGTGGGGCATCTTGACGCCATAAAATCTCACCAGTCCTCTCATCTGTGTGGAATAGCTGTGGTATTTTACCCGTGAGCAACAAAATTGCTGTCAGCCCCAAACTGTATAGATCACTGCTATAGGTTGGGTGTCCTGCTGACTGTTCCGAAGACATATAGCCAGGAGTGCCAATTATAATTGATGCTGGGTGGGGGGTGCCAGAGTTGGTGACTACGGTACTCATTGCTTCTTTGACTGCACCAAAATCAATCAGAACTGGTACCCCATCTCGTTGGCGGATAATGATGTTATCTGGCTTAATGTCCCGATGAATGATACGGCGAGAGTGGACATACTCTAGAACCCTTAACAAACTAATTAGGAGTTCCCTAACTTCAATCTCAGTAAATTTTTTTCCCTGTCTAACCTGTGTTGTAAAGGTATTGCCTCGAATCCACTCTTGAACCAGGTAAAACTTTTCGGCTTCAGAGAAATAGGCATAAAGTCTCGGAATCTGGTCATGTCCTTCCCCTAAGGCTTCTAAAACAGCTGCTTCTCGTTGGAATCGCTCTTGGACGAGCTTGTAAGCTTTGGGATTATGGGCCAATGCCTTAAGTTGCTTAATCACACACCGCCGTCTTGAAGGCATATGGATATCTTCGGCGAGAAAGGTGTCACCGAACCCACCCGAACCTAGAGTCTCAAGGACACGGTAGCGATTGTTTAAGAGTTTTGGATTCATGACGGATTCAGGGACAATTCGGTTCGAAGTGTGGTCTTCATTCTAATGTTAAGCTGGTGTCCTATTCAATTGGATGGTTGAGCAATGAGTTATTGGTAATTATTCATTGCTCATTTGTCCATAACAGGAGACTGTGCTTCCTCAAAACCGACTCAGGACTGAAAACAGTTATTTGGCATTTTAGGGGGTGATTATATTAATCTATGCATAAAAGTCAATGATTATGATGAAATTAGTAATAATTCTTAATATTAACTGAACCCAACGTGGAAACAGATTTTACTCAACACAGTGCCAATACAGAAAAGCCTTGTGTTTTAGTGTGCCAACATAAGTCTTGTTTAGCAGCCGGTTCAGCTGAGGTGCTGGCTGCGTTCGAAGAAGCTGATCTTTCTGAGTTTAGCGTGATTGGTACAACTTGCCAGGGACAGTGTAGTTCTGGTCCAACAGTGCGGATTGTTCCGGAGGAGACTTGGTATTGCCGAGTCAAGCCACAAGATGTACCGGTAATTGTGGAACAACATCTCCAAGGGGGTAAGTTAGTAAGGGCAAAACTGCATCCCCGCATCCATATGAGTTTTGGGTATTAGCTATTAGGTATAGCAGTTTTCAAGGGTTTTAGGGAGTAGGGAGTCGGGAGTCGGGAGTCGGGATGGACTGGCGCACTCAGGACTGATTCACTCAGGACTAATCTCGCAATACGTAGCCAACACCGCGCACGGTTTGGACTAGACGGCTTTCGTTGTTGGCTTCTAGCTTCAGGCGCAAGTAGCGAATGTAAACTTCTATGATATTAGAGTCACCCATAAAGTCATAACCCCAGACTCTTTCGAGGATTTGCTCTCGGGTAAGGACTTGTCGGGGATGGGCAAGGAGATATTCGAGTAGATCAAATTCTTTGACAGTCAGTTCAATTAATCGCTGACCTCGATAGACCTCACGGGTGCTATGGTTTAAACTTAAGTCGGCAAATTGCAGGATGTTGGGGTCTTCGGTTTGATTGCGTCGCAGATGAGCTCGGACCCTGGCTAATAATTCCTCTACGCTGAAGGGTTTGACTACGTAGTCATCAGCACCAGCATCTAAACCACTAACGCGATCGCTTACTTCATCTTTAGCGGTTAATAAGATAATCGGCACCTGATTACCAGTAGTGCGCAGGCGTCGGCAAATTTCTGGTCCTGATATGCCCGGTAGCATCCAGTCGAGTATTACTAAATCTGGATTAGATTCCCGCGCTGCTCCCAAACCAGCTAAGCCATCGTAGGCAACACTAACCTCATAACCTTCGTACTTCAGTTCCAGTTCAATGAACTGGGCTAGTTTGGTTTCATCTTCGACAACTAAAATATGGTGGGTCATAATAGCTTGATGGTGTCTAGGCCAAACAACTGTAAGTTTTCAGGACTAATACAGAAATAATAACGGCTCTAACAATTCATGATATCTTCCACAACAATAGTTTTATAGTATTTTGCTATGGATAAATTTGGGAGATAATCGGTGCGTAGACTAATCTTTCGTTTAGGAATTGCATTCATAGTCGGCTTATTTGGGTTAATCAGCTACTTTACCACTGTCTCTGAGAATCCAGTCACTGGGGAAAAGCAGCGCATCCAACTTTCCCCCCGTCAGGAAGTGGTGATTGGGTTACAAGCACGGGGACAAATGGCGGCTCAACACGGTGGTCTTTACCAAGATAAAGCCCTTCAAGGATATATTTCTCAAGTGGGAGAGGGGATTGTCAAAAAGTCGGCAGCCTCTGGTTCACCTTATCCCTTTGAGTTCTATTTGTTGAGTGACCCCCGCACTGTGAATGCCTTTGCTTTACCAGGGGGACAAATTTTTCTGACTCTAGCCATGCTCAGGCGACTCAATACAGAAGCGCAGCTGGCGGGGGTGTTGGGCCATGAGATTGGTCACGTAGTGGGACGACATGGTGCAGAACATCTGGCTAAGCAGAAACTTGGGGTAGCATTGGTTAATGCTGTTGGTATTGCTGCCAGTGATGATGCCCAAAGTGGTAGGCAAGCAGCACTATTTGCCCAAGCCATTAATCAAATGGTTAGCCTTAAGTATGGACGCGAGGATGAATTAGAAAGCGATCGCCTGGGTTTTCGGTTTATGACACAAGCGGGCTATAACCCTAGGGGAATCGTTGAACTGATGCAAGTCCTTAACTCGATTCGACAGGGTGGACAACCACCGGAGTTTTTTAGTACTCACCCTAACCCTAGTAATCGGATTGAACAACTCCAGAGTCTGATTGCTAAAACTTACCCTAATGGTATTCCTGCTAATCTCCAAGAGGGTCGGGAGCGGTTTGCTCGGTATATTAAACGGCAACGGTAAGGAGTGTGGTGCTAGATTAATCACCCTCAAGCTATACTGCGTTAGGAGTTGGTTGGTTTGATATCTCCAGGAATTATACCTATGGCAGTTAATCAAGATACACTTTGGGACCGTTTCTTATCCCCGATCATCTTTAGCTTGATTGATCAAGAAAAGCTGCTACAGTTTAACGAAACTATGGATTGGGAAGCTGAGTGCGATCGCTTCCGTAACCCTGAGCTAATCTATCCTGACTATTACAGCACTCAGAATTTCCATGGTATTGAAGGGGGCTACTTGAATGGAAGTGCAGCCACAAGCTACGACCCAATTACCCAATATGCGTTGCCCCCTAATGAAACCTGGGTGCGTCAGGGGTTGATTGATAGTATAGTAGGGAAGCCACGACGAATTCTGGATTTGGGCTGCGGCACGGGTTCCACAACCTTGATGTTAAAGCAGAGGTTTCCTGATGCCGAGGTCATTGGTCTCGACTTGTCACCTTATATGCTGGTCATGGCTGACTATAAAGCTCAAAAGGCTAATGTGGATATTCAATGGCTTCATGGTATGGCTGAACAGACCGGTTTAGCTGATCAGTCTTTTGATCTAGTTACAGCATCACTGTTGTTTCACGAAACTCCACCTCAGGTAACTCAGTCAATTTTGCGTGAATCCTTCCGACTGCTCCAAGGGGGAGGACAAGTTTTGATTCTAGACGGCAATCAGACTACGATCCGGGAGGCGAATTGGCTAACGGAAGTTTTTGAAGAACCCTATATCAAGGCTTACGCTAATGGTAGCGTTGATGCTTGGATGGGTGCAGCTAGTTTTGAAGCAGTGCGCACTACGCAATGGTGGTGGCTCCATCAAATAACTCAGGGTCTAAAACCTTTGCCAGTAGGTAAATCAGCTGTTTGGGAATCTCAATCTCAGGAGAGTTTTCCAGATGAAATTGCTTCACAAGGGGTGCCGGTTCCAGCGGTATAGTGCCTTTCTCAAGTAGTAAGCATTCACCGGTCAGCGCTCAGCGCTCAGCAGACTTAACTCAGATAAATTAATGGTTACCTGTTTTATTCAAAAGTCAAGTAGCGTCGCACAGGCTAGAAGCCTGTGAGGTAACGCATAAGCTGATAGCTGATACGCGACACGCTGATAGCTGACCTCAAGTAAGCACTTGGACACAATTAACCTTGAATGTTAAGATTAGTAAAGTTTACTCTTAAAATAAGGGGATAGGCAAGGGGGAACGGGGAACAAAAAAGGGTTTATTAACGTTATTTTATTTATGTTTATCAACAAGATAAACATAATTTATCTCTAGGTACTTATGAGTTTGAAAGCAGTTCTGTTTGATTTTAACGGAGTAATAATCAATGATGAGCCGATTCACGAAAAACTAATTGAGGAAATTATTATTGGGGAAAATTTGCGTCCGGATTCCGAAGAGTTTCGACAGGTTTGTACAGGCAGAGGCGATCGCTCTTGTCTGCGAGAGTTACTTAAGCGTCGCGGTCGGGTGGTTACGGAGGATTACTTAAACCAGCTAATCACCCGCAAAGCTGCTGCCTATCAACGTCAGCTAGAAAGTATGGAAACCTTGCCCATTTATCCTGGTGTGGAGGATTTAATGGTTCAGATCCAGGGTGCTCAGATACCGATGGCTCTGGTGACTGGAGCACTGCGGAATGAGGCAGAAGTGGTGCTCCATCGCGCTGGTTTAGCTAACTATTTTAGTTTGATTGTTGCTGGTGATGATATTACTACTAGTAAACCGGAACCGGATGGCTATCTGCTAGCGGTAGAGCGGCTCAATCAAGCCTATGGTAACCTCAACTTGAAACCTGGGGAATGTCTAGTGATAGAAGATTCTTTGGCTGGAATTGAAGCAGCAAAGCGAGCTGGCATGCCAGTGGTAGGAGTGGCTAGTACCTATCCCCTTCATATGCTACAGCGTCACGCTAACTGGACTGTGGATTATTTGAATCAGCTGGAATTAGAACGAGTGCAGCAGGTCTCTTCTGGGGTATCACCTCAGCCAGTAGCAGAAATCTAGACCATACAAGGGCACAGGGAGATGGGTCCCGGTGCTATAATAAACACAATAAACAAAAGTACTAGGGGGAATTGGCTCAGTTGGTAGAGCGCTGCGATCGCACCGCAGAGGTCAGGGGTTCGAATCCCCTATTCTCCATAGATAGCAGGTAAGCTATCAGCTATCAGTTTTCAGCCGTCAGCCGTCAGCCGTCAGCTTGGTGGCACAGGCTTAATGTTTGTGGCACAGGCTTTGACGCTGTGACATAACTCAGCATTATTCGAATGCTGACCTGTTTGATTCAAAAGCTGATAGCTGATAGCTGATAGCTGATAGCTGATAGCTTACATATTACCTATCCCTGAACTGGTTCAACCAATTGGCCAAATCCACCTCGGTTTCAAAATCCAACAAGGCTTCCCCTAAATCCTCCAACTGGGAAAAGGACAATTGCTCAATTTGATGCTGTAATTGGGGATTGAGCTGACCTAGACGACGGTTAAGTAGACGGATAATTAAATTAAGCTCATTGCGCTTTCCTTGTTCTAATCCTTGTTCTAATCCTTGTTCTAATCCTTGTTCTAATCCTTGTTCTAATCCTTGTTCTAATCCTTGTTCTAATCCTTGTTCTAATCCTTGTTCTAATCCTTGTTCTAATCCTTGTTTTAATCCTTGTTTTAATCCTTGTTCTAATCCTTGTTCTAATCCTTGTTCTAATCCTTGTTTTAATCCTTGACTAATAATGCGTTGATAAACCACCGACTCTTGCATCATATCCTCCCGAAAATAAGCTTGAATTAACTGCTCATCAAATTTCACCCCAGCCAACAGTTGCACGCAAGCAGACAGGTTACGCTGCTGTTGTCTATCTTCAATCATATCGATTTTGGCTGCTACCTGGGAGAGTAATGTTTCTGGGACTTCAGCTTGTGCTAACACTGCCAAGGGTAGTAACCCTGGCGTTGTCAGTAACGGTTGTGGATCACATTCCCAAATCCGAATCACTCGGTAGTGGAAGGATAGGTTCGGTTCGGTAAATTGATTCACAAATACTCCCGCTAATCGGGTTGGTTTCAGAAAAATTATTACCTGGTCAATCTTACAGCGATACTGGCGATACAACCTCACCCAATAATCCAGCATCCGCAGGGGTAAGGGAGGTTCAGATTGGGGTAGGGTTTGAAATTATAGATGCAAAATCGCATCAGCAACCCGCACAAAAAACAAGGCATCTGCCCGAATTGGTTCTGTACTTAATTCGGTGTTGAGAATTTCTATATCTTCTGGTGGTTCCTGGTTCCACAACCAACGGGTAAAGGATTGGGGATATTGTTCCACCAAATATTTCAGGGTACTGTCGTAAGTCATAACAAATATAGCAAAGGGAGTAGGGACTAGGGAATATGGTATCAAAAATTATCACAATTCCTACACGGATTGCTATTAAGTATTTTAATCTGCTGGTTACCCCTTCAGAACTAGATGTCTAGGTGAGTCAGTTTTTTAAGAATCCGAAGCACCTGATACAAATCATTTCCGGGATTGCGCAGTGAAAATTCAGCAGATGTCGCATATCTGGGCTTTTCACTGTTAACTAGTTTGATGAAAATGAAGGTACCACCAGTGGTAATCATGCCATAGCTTGGTTGATCTGGGTTGGGATTAGCTAACATGTAGGCCAGAATTTGGGGTAGTCCAGCTTCTATGGAGAAGCTAGCCTGTTTGGATTCGATAATCGTGATCCAAAATTCGTTATGTAAGACTAGGGTATCAATGCTTCCTTTGACAATAATGCCATGGTCGTCAACAGAAATCTCTACGGTTTTTTCGGCTTTGATGTGAAAGGGTTCCAGATAAAATTTTCCGATAAATAGCAGGGGGGATAGGATGGCGAGATTAACGGTTTTTTCTAGTAAGGGTGGGTAATAGAGTAAATTAAAATAACCAGCTTTAATGTCATCTAGTAATTGCTGTTGTAATTCGCTGATTTCTGGTAAGTTTTCTTGCCACTCGTGAAAGAATTGGTTATCGTTAACTAGCTGAAGATTGACTAGGGTTTTTAATTGCTTGAGGGTGATGTCTTTAGCTTGGATTGTTTCTACCATTGTTGGTAAGTCGTTGGTGGTGATCAGGGAATAAAAACGGAAAGTTACACGTTACAGGTTAGTTCAGACTTAAATTGATAACCGCTTAATTGGGTATACTAAAATACTTATCCAACATTCCGCCGGAACTCGGCAGGGGTGTGCCCGGTCCAACGCTTGAAGGCTCTGCGGAATGCACGATCTTCTGAGTAACCCAGCAAACAAGATATGGCTTCGATACTGAGTCTGGGGTCACTGAGGAACTGTTGTGCGTTTGCTTGACGAGTTTCGTCTAACAATTGCCGAACGGTGATACCATGGTCTTGGGTCAAGCGTTGTAAAGCACGAAGACTCATGTTCATCTTTCGTGCTAGAGCCTCTGCACCATATTCAGAACGTTCAGCATTGTGAGCGATCGCATCACGGACTCTAGATAGTTCCGGAGAATCACTAGAACCTGCTAACCGTTCTCGCACCAGGTCTAGATGGCTCTGGATATAACGAAACAGATCCGGATCAGGCTGTTTGGTGGGTAGGTCTAGGGCCCCTTGACGAAAGACAAAGGCATTGTGGGATTGTTGAAAGCATACTGGGGTACCAAAGAACTCCTCATAAACCTGGATTGGTCCGAAGGGCAGGTGATTAAAGTCCACGCGCACAAGGAGATCATCCGCTCCCAGAATTTCCCGCATATAGCGCAACCCCAAAGCTAGTCCCACTTCAGCCGCGCAACCCCCATCCTCGGCATCCATCGGATGATGCATTTGTAAAATTCCCTCTGAGGAGGACTCAATCAGGGCGATGTGCAGTTGATCCGATAGCACAGACCGATAGCGCACTAAGTTCTGCAACGCTTGTCTGAGATTTTCAGCATATCTAGCTCCATAGGCTAGTGTTCCAAAGTATGAGAAGGGAGTAGCACTGGCCATGTGGAGTGCGATCGCTTCTCCTGGGTAAGCCTTGGTCAGTAAGCGCCATACCGTTGGTACCAGGTGTTGAGACAGGTGGGCATCAGGATCGAGCAGATCGGTACGGGTTAGTCCTGTGGCGGCAGTGATCTGTTCCATGTCCACTCCCCGTGCCACTGCATAAGCTACGGTACTCGCCACCACGCTAGCTAGCATTTCGGGTTTGTGCAATCTGTCGCGAAATGTCCGTTTTGGTGCGCCCATTGTCCTTATCACACCTCTGTTAAAGATGGCAATTTGGTTATAGAAAGCTCTTAAGCATTCAGCTCTCAGCTCTCAGCCGTCAGCTTAAAACAAGCTATTCGACTGATCAGTTCAACGGACTCAAAGCCAAAGACTATAAATTCCTAGCTTGGGCGTTCCCGTAGCGTAGCCGAAAGGCCAGGGAACTGAGATTAAACGAATGCTTAGCTCTTTCATTCAAAAGCTGATAGTAGCACAGGCTTCGACGCTGGGAGTTAGCCCATTAGCTGTTCGCGTAGCGTGCGCGTAGCGCTTAAGCTGAATGCTTACTATTTCAAAACCATTATAGTGCCCCATGAGCTGCATTATTGGTTTGCCATTTGTAAGGCATTTGATGACAGGGTTGCACCTTTAAATTTAGTCAAGAAATTTTTCAGTAAAGCGAGATTAAAGGAGTAGAACAATGAGTGAATACAATGTAAACGATCGATTTGATGCCCAGGATCTCCTTAAGAAACCTGGTGAAGGAGAAAGGACAGCCACCGACATGATAATCATGGCCCGATCCAGAGACATGGGTGGTGATTTCTCAGTGATGCAGGGTGTGATCAATCCCGGTCACTTGCTGTCACCCCACAGCCATAAGTTTTGCGATCAACTGGTCTACGTGATCTCCAGTGAACTTGTGTTCGAGATTGGCGGTGCAGATGGACTAAGGTTCACAGCTCCTGCGGGAAGCTACGTCCAAAAGCCACGGGGCATTGTCCATGCTTTCTGGAACTCCACCGATACACCGGCTCATTACATCGAGCTGTCAGGTCAGGAAACCTTTGAGGGGTTTGTTGACTCCTTGAAGGGGGGCGATCGCAAGGGTCTCGCGAACGCAGAGCGGGACTGGGGCATGGTTTTTGCTCTCGACGAAATTCCAAGGCTGATCAAGGATAACAACCTCACGGGCCTCGCCATGTCCGAGACTCCCGACTTACCCCATCTACCTAATCTTCCCGAACCAGTGGCAAAGCTGTTTAGCAATATGAAGTTGCGCTAGAAAATCTTGTAGGGTGGGCAAAAATTGTTTGGTTCTTTTGAGTTTTGTAGATAAAAGAACGTTGCCCACCCTACTTTAATGGCGTTGCTGAATCAAGGAATGAATACGCGATCATCTGGTTTTGGTCAAGCCCCCTAAATCCCCCAAGCGAGGGATTGCTCGCTTGGGGGACTTTGAAAGTCTTATTCCCCCCAAAATTGGGGGGCTAGGGGGGCAAAACCATACCCAGAATCAGCAACGCCATTTTTTTTACTTGTAAGAGTAGGGAGATAGGGAGATGGGTAGGTTGTTGAGAATTCTAGGGATAGCGATCGCATCGGCTTATTTTGCCTCGATGTTAGCACTTAACAGTGCCACAGCAACCATCCCTACACCGCCATCTCCCTCCCTTGCAACGGATTTTACTGGGCAAACAGCGATAATCTCAGCCCAAGCTATGGAATCATCAAGGGTTCAACCTGCTATACCGGTCAAGGCTGAGATTGATGCTAAAACTCAGGTTTTATTCGAGCAACTTTTTGAGGGATTTGGGGTATTCAATATCCTGATTATCTTTTTACTTACCGTCGGTCCGCTCAAACTAATTGTACCCTTTGTCAAGCTGACAGCTAATGCTGATCCGGCCTTGCGTCGCCAGCTTGCTTTACGGGGGTTTGGCATATCCACCTTAGTTATTTTTGCGGTAGCACTACTTTGCCAAAATGTTCTGAAAGCCTGGCAAATCGATCTCTCAGCAATGCTAATCGCAACAGGTATTATCCTTTTTTTAGTGGCTCTGCGAACAGTATTATCCCAGTATAATCACCACCAAAATAACGAGCACTCGCCTGTAAATCCTTCTCTGAAATTAACGATTAATCCTTTAGTTTTTCCCAGTATTTTAACTCCCTATGGCATTGCTGTTGTGGTGACCATTAGCGCCATGTTCGGACGGATGGCAATTGCTCCCGGTTCTATGTTTTTGCTATTATTTGTGGTAATGGTACTAAACTTAGGAGTGATGTTGGTCGCCCATCCCCTTTTGAATCTCATCAAACCCGTCACTCTAAGAGTGCTTGGTTTTGTGTTTGGGGTGATGCAGGTGGCTCTGGGACTAGATATGATTTTGACGGGAGTGAAACTGGAAGCGATCGCACTGAAATTTCTTCTAGGGTTGTAACATAATCGGCGTTGCTGATTCTGAGTATGGTTTCGCCCCCCTAGCCCCCCAATTCTGGGGGGAAAAAAACTCTAAAAGTCCCTTCCGGTGCGCGCCTCCTAGGGCGAGTAAATCGCCCTTGGGTCGCACCGCAAAGTTGGGGGATTTAGGGGGCTTTAAGAAAACCAGATGATCGCGGATTCATTCCTTAATTCAGCAACCCCACATAATCGACCCATAATTACCCGATCTCACCACATACTTCCCATAAATTTCCCTATTCCCGATCACAGACCAAGCTGTTGTCGCAACGCATCGGGCATATTCTCGGCTTTGTCCAAACCTGTAGCATTTTTCCACTTCGTCTGTCGATTCCAAGAGATGCCTTCAAGGTTAGCACTAGTTAGATCTGCACCAGTCAAGTCCATACCATTAAGGTTTGCATCTGTGAGATCTGCACCACTGAGGTCCGCATGTTTGAGGTTTGCACCATTGAGCTTTGCATATCTGAAATCTGAACCAGTCAGGTTCGCACTAGTGAGGTCTGCACCAGTGAGATCCGCACCCATGAAGTTGGCACCACTGAGATCAGCATTCCTGAGATCAGCATTCCTGAGCTCAGTAATACTCAGGTTGGTTTTACTGAGGTTCGCTCTAATTAGCAATGCTTTACTAAGCTTGGCTGTATTAAGGTTAGCTCTCGCAAGATTGGCTTTAGTTAGATCAGCTCCCGTAAGATTAGCTCCAGTAAGTTCAGCGTCATTGAGACTAGCTTGATGAAGTATAGCATTCGCCAAGTCAATGTCAATCAAATCGGCATTTGGGGCATCCAGCCCCCTCATGGAAACACCATAGTTGTTCAAAACCTCAAGGGCTTTTACTCTGGCATGACTAGTAGCTACTCCTGCTCCTGCGGCATTATCGACAATTTGCCATGCCTCATAGATTATCCTTTTTCTGCGCTCTAGACCTTCAAGCATGTAAAGAGACGCTCCAAATAAAAGAGCGAAACCTTCAAGATTTTGCACTTTAGAGACGAACAATAGTTGCTTTACCAAACAAAACCCGTCTGAATCTTGAGGTGAGCAAACTTGTTCGGTTTCAGTTGTCTTTGGCTCCAATGACGTTTCAGTTGTTTTTGGTTCGAATAACGTTTTAGTTATTTTTTGCTCCAATACACTTAATCCCACTAGAAAGAAGTAAGCAATAATGAAGGAAAGCACTACACGAAGCCAGATATTGCTTAGATACTTTTCGCTTTTGGGAACCACTACACGAAGCCAGACATTCCTTAGACGCTTGTTTAATAAGCCAATCACCTGTATCCTTATTTACTAAAAGTCCTGATCTTATTTGCAGTATATAGCAGGTCTTAATTGAGAGAGGTAATTTCGTCCTAGGTTGCGCGGGAGTAGGGAGTAGGGAGTAGGTAACTTCGGAATAGCTATACAGCTTTGGCAAAAGGCATTGCCACCATGAGCAACTGCCGTGGTTTCCCATGAGCAACTTCCCGTTGAGATTGGTTTTAGCACTTTTGGCTTATTTGAATTGGTCAATACATGAGTGCGTATTGTTATAATATGCTATAAGCAAAATAGTATCCCCCCCTGCGCCCGCGCCCCATAATTTGGTGAAAGGGTATTGCAGCTGTTACCCCCTTATAGATTGGGGGATGGGTACCTTGGGTGGAATTTTGCAGGTGGCGCTCTAGCCATCAGAATGCCTGGGAATTTGTCCTGCTTAACAAGGGATAGCTCCTGAAGGGCATCGGGAGCAGGTCAAAGTTGGCTAAAAAATCAACTATATATAGAGTTTTTCGTTCTTATGAGGGACAATCAGTGTCTTGATGCAGTCGGCCAAAGGGTGAAACCCTCAGCATAGGGCTGCATCCCTACTCTGTGTTACGAAGTCTCTGCTCCGATTAACCCACCACAAAAGCACCTCAACCAATTGAGAAATGCTATAAGTGACATACTCCCAAGGCACCTGATGATTTAGAGATGATTTCAAGTTAACTTATTTTGTCCTAAGCTAAGCTGATCTAGCTGGAGCAGTATCTTAGACCCTAGGGTAATACCGAACAGCCACAAAAGATGGTTGTTATGGTCTAACTATTTATGTATTTCACTCAGGGCAAACGCATCTAAAATTATAGAAGCCTTACTCAGAAGCAATGCAGCGCTTTAATCAGGGGGTTTCCACCAGTCGCTACTGCATCAAGACAAAAATTTCAAAATTAATCAGCAAAAATTAATCAGCAAAACTACCTATCCTATGAATCTCATATCCAGTAGGCATTTCAAAATAAGATGCGTCTACCCTGCGTCCTACCCTAAAGTTAAAAAACGCTAATCATCCACCAAGCTATAAAATTAGCTAAAGCAATTAATTCAATTAAAATAACCCAATGATAAGCTTAGAACCAGGAGATTCTATTAAAGACGGCGACTATACCATCCAACGTGAATTAGGAAAGGGAGGCTTTGGAACGACTTACCAAGCTACTCGTCACTTACCCGATGGTCAGGAAGAGATTGTTGCCATAAAAATTGGAAGAGAAGAACTACCCGATAATCAACGAAGCGAAAGAGAAAAAAAATTTAAAGATGAAGCGCAGCGACTCAACCAATTTAACCATAACCATATTGTTAAATTCATAGAGTACTTCTATGAACCAACAATATATCGTCCTTGCATCGTGATGGACTATATCGAAGGAGAGAACCTACACAGACTCACTCAACCAGGGAATGGAATTCCAGAGGAACAAGCCATCAAATATATTCAGCAAGTTGCCGATGCCTTGACAGCAATGCATAAGGTTAAGTTGATTCATAGAGATGTCAAGCCTAGTAATATTATGGTAAGACATGGAACTGAAGAAGCAATACTGATTGATTTTGGGATCTCCCGGGAATTTGTTCCTGACCGGACAATAGAGCTAACGCGACAATGGTCGGAACGTTATGCTCCACCCGAGCAACAACTACGCCGCTTTAAAGCAGGCCCACCACTTGATATCTATGCCTTATCCGCCACCTTCTATTTCTTGTTAACCGGACGCCAACCAGTTAGTAGCAGAGACCGGGAACATGAATTAAAAAGATATAGAAAAGACCCTCAAAAACAAGATGTGGAAAACTTCGTCACCAACAAAAAATTGAGAATAGCAATTCTCAGAGGTATGGAACTAGATCAACAGCGAAGACCTCAGTCAATCTCAGATTGGCTAAAATTACTAGAGTCTCCAGCAATAATAAGTCTAACTGATAGGTTTAGACCTATTGTTGGATATATATTTAGTTTTAGTATTGAAGCTCAAGTTAAAGTTTTATTGACAATTTATAAACTTATAAAAGACAGAGATTTATACAGCTTAGAAAAAGCTATCAATCTATTTGAGCAAAATCAAAACAACTATCAAGGAAACAAAGAATTTGAAGAACTCTTTAGTGAAATAACTCGTAGATATGCTCAAGACGTATTAGCTCTAAGCGGAGAGCCAGGAGTTCGTAAGGGAATTGAAAAGTTGGAAGAAATTCAGCAAAGACTGGAGAATAACTTCGACATTGAAAACCTGCCGGAAGATGATATCATCGCTCAGGAATATAAAGATGTTAGTGCTCTTCTAGAGCAGATGATAAATTCCCGTAACGGTAACAATTAGGATTTTCATGTATTTTTTAAATAACAGCCAAAGCAATTATCCCCAATAAAGCCAAAGCTGATAAAATTGTAGAAACCCCTTTCTTATCCCTAGATAAATCTTCCTGTTCTTCAATAGGTTCCGTGATTGTTTCCCAGCACGCCTCTCTAATGGTCGCACTCCACTCACTGCCCATTTCTGAAAACCAAAACACATTAGGATCACCAATAAATGGGTGACGGTTAATGGTTTGCTCTTCACGGTTGACGGAAATTGGGTGACGGTTAATGGTTGAGCCTTGACGGTTAATGGTTGGCCTTTGATGATTGGTTAATGGGTGACGGTTATGGTAGTATTCGGACTGATATCGGTAAGTATCAACAATAATTGGTTTGGCCTGATCACCAGTAACGGTATTGTTTTTCTGTGACATTGATTAACACCCGATTCTAAAGGTTAACAAGGTAAGGATTCAGCTAAGGCACTACCTGCTGAATGCTGAGTGCTAATAGCTGATTTCTAAGTATCTATAGACTTATCGGGGTAATCACCAATAGTTATGCAGAAAATTTTCAAGACCAGTAAGCTGTCAGCTGTCAGTGGTCAGCGGTCAGCGGTCAGCGGTCAGTGGTCAGCCGTCAGTGGTTAGCAGTCAGCGGTCAGCCGTCAGCCGTGAGCTTTTAGCTCACGCTACTTGAGGTGCCGTCAGCTTATTTTATTTAAAAGCACCTCAAGTACTGTGGCACAGGCTTCCAGCCTGTGACCTAACCCATAAGCTAATCGCTGCTATTAGCCTAGCTGAGAGCTGACAGCTGATAGCTGATAGCTGTTCGCGTAGCGTGCGCGTAGCGCATACGCTTACCCTAAACCTATCGCCTCAAATTAACATAGCGAGTCAGAATCCGAATGATCTCACCCTCGACAGGGGAAGGAATCGGCGGGGTCCACGCTATGACTTCGGCAAAGCGAAGCACGTGCAATTGGTTAATCACACTCTCAACACCTTTGGGTACACCACAGGCGAGGAGGCGGACTGGGGTTTTGCCCTGAGGGACATCATAGATCGGAGCTTTGATGAGCTCTGGAAGCGATGCAGCGCGGTCTTGGGGGTTTCCCCCATGAGCGACTGCATCAAGACAGGAACGTGGGTTTACCATGTATATATCACCTTGTTTCTTTGGTGGTGGAATAGCGATCGCACAGAGGTTGTCGAGCCATAGAGTGCGATCGCTTTGTGCTGGCGAGGGAATTGCCAATCACTGTAACTGCGTACTTTTATAGTATATCCTATCTTTGCCAGTTTGTCAACACTTTGAGTTTAAAAAAAAATTAGAGAAGTATTATTTTCAACAATTCATGCTGCGAGCGGTTACAATCAAACGTAACGAACGTTTAGTATGGTAAGAGGTTAAACACTGAAGTGGTGATTCACTGGAAATTGGCAGTAGTCATGGCTGAGCGCAACATCAGCAATAAAGACCTAGCTGAGATAATTGGAAAGCATCCTAACTCCGTTTCCAGGCTAAAACGGCATCGTCGTCTACCTAGAATTGACGAAGACATACTCAACTCCCTGTGCAAAGCACTCAAGTGCCAACCAGGGGACTTGATAGTCTATCAAGAGGATGAACAAGACCCCTAAAACGGGAAATTTACCGGTAATCGGAAATCGCAAATCGCAAATCGGTAACCGGTAATCGGTAATTTTCCCTGAGCCTTAGCCATCAGCGCGTTATGGATGGGCCCAAAATATAGGAACCCCTAGCTGTCTGGTGAATCGTCTCTGCAATTTTTTTAGCCACCTTTTCACTAGTCCAGTAGCTGTCGTGAGCACTGCCACCATTGATTAATGCTAAAAATGTCGATTGTATCGGTTTAGCGACATTTTCTAATAATCCAGAACCGTAGGTAAGTACATCTTCAAGTTTGATCACTTTGTCATACTCATCTACTAATTTGGGTAACACTCCTTCTAGGGGCCAAGCAATGGGATCCCCCGGATGTACAAAGTTTTGCCAGGGTAACGCCACTCCTTGTTGAGTCAGACTTCCCAGTAATTCCTTTAGTTTGGAACTAATATCATGGGTACTCCCCTCTCTGGTGTTGCCAACAATATGGATCAGAGTAAATAGGGCAATCGGTGAACCCATGGTATGAACACTAGCCAGAGGAATAGCACTGTCTTGCTCCGATTCGATGCCCAAAATGCTTTTGCGAATCTCCTGAATACTCTGATGACCAGGTATACTTGGGTCATCCCATCGACTAGCAAACAACACATCAAATAGGATAATCGTTCCCCAACTGTGAGTAACTAGGTGCAAACGATCCTGATCTTGGTATCCTTCCAATCCCTGATAGGCTTGTTTACTCATCTGCTCAATAGCCAGAGAGCTAACATGTCTGCTGAGGTAGAGAGCCCCGTCTCCAACGAATTGTAAGATTTGCTTTTCACGGAAGTCTCTGAACCAGAATTCATTCCACACCTTCGATGCATTCAATGCTGCTACTAGTTCCTTCTCCTGCTCAATTACCACATTCCCCCAGTACAGAGGTATCTTTTTGAGTTGAACGGATGACTCAACATTATTTTGAATCAGATCGAAAAGCTTGTCAGCGTATTGGGGTGTTTCTCGATCTTGGCGAGTATTGACACCATGTATAAACAAAATGTAGTCAGTAGCCACGGATCACCCTCTCTTTTATGGAATTTTATAGATGATTCCATCAGTTTATGCGATCGCGTACCCTACCCGACCGCGATCATGGATTCCTGGTAGGGAGTAGAGAGTAGGGAGTAGAGAGTAGGGAGTAGAGAGTAGGGAGTAGGGAATATGGCATCAAAAATTCTCACAATTCGTAAGCATTCAGCTATCAGCGTGTCGCGTATCAGCTATCAGCTAATGCGCTACAGATGGTGCTACTTGAGGTGCTATCAGCCAAACGCGAGTGCGTGGCCATAGGCCAAGGCTTATGGCACCTCAAGTAGCGTGGCCATAGGCCAACGGCTGACAGCTAAATGCTTACCTTTCAATTCTGATTAATCTCGAACTATTAGGTGCGACCCGTGGCGAATTTAATTCTTAATGGGTCAAGGGCACCTTTAAATTCTTCTGTTCGCGTAGCGTGGCCATAGGGCAAAGAGGTTTATTTTAATTAAGCTGAACGCTGTTCGCGTAGCCCATATGCTTCCCCTCAGACTCATAATGGTAGTTCAATGGTAGTTTTCAACTTTTACTCTAATTATTTATTAGACCTCTTGCAAAAGTCTTTTTATGATAGTGTTTACGTCAATTATTGTCCACTATTCCCAGATCCGCTGTTCCTTCCGACTTCTGCCGCGAAGTCTATTTAGGCTGTGCTTATCTAAATGGAATTATTGTTCGATTATGTTTTTACAAATATAAGATGCACCAGATCTAATTTATGTCTTCTGTATCCTATAAAAAAAACGCAAATTTATTAGAATAATATTAAGCCCTAATCAGGTAGTATGGTAAAATAGTTTCGCTATCTATTTGTGCCAATTCAATCTGCTTTTTGGTCAGATTTTTAGCTCCTTGGAGGTTAGCCCCTCTTAAATCTGTACCGTGGAGATTAGCTCCTTCTAAATTTGCCTCTTGCAAGTTAGCTTGAATCAACGATGCCCGCTGTAAATTAGCATTCCAGAGGATTGCCTGTTCTAGCTTAGCGCTCCTGAGAAATGCCCCTTCTAGGTTAGCATCAGATAAGCAAGCGTCTGTCAAGTTAGCTTTGATCAAGTATGCTCCTTGGAGGTTAGCTTGATTACAGTCTGCCCCTTCTAGATTGGCTCCGATCACATATGTTCCTTTTAGATTAGCCTGATTAAGATCAGCTCCTTGTAGTTTGGATCCATTAAGGTATGCCTCTTGCAGGTTTGCTTCTGTTAAGTTTGCCCCGATCAGTGTGGCGTGACGTAAATCAATTTTATCATCTTCGAGCTCTTTTGAGCTGTCGCGCCTGCCAATAACCGTCAGGGCACCTTGAATATCAATAGGAAGTTTTTGGTCTTCTGTAATTGGAAGAGGACTGCATGAGTCATTGATTTGCTTTTGCATCTCTACATGAATCTTCCCAGGGGACTGATATCGCACAAATGTCGATAAAATTTCCATGATTTTCCAGTGGTCTTGGGCAGAAACCTTAGCAATTCGTTCTAGGGCATAAATTCCACCTAGCCGCAGGGCAATCTGATCAGAACTCAGCCACTCAAGGGCATTATTCAAGCATTGAATCATTTGCCTGTCTTCTGAACAGATAGCCTTTTTGTCACTTATACCAGTCTTTTCTAAATCGAATGAACGCTTGCTTAAGTAGTAAATTTTCAGCAAAATTACTAGTCCTATAGCCATTATTAAAACAGCTATATAAAAAACAATTCGGTCTTTTTCATCTACTTGATTCAGTAAAAAAAATAGTTTATTGAGTTGGGATTCTTCAAGAAATCCATCAAGGAAATTTATGGGAAATACCACAAACCAATATAACGAAGCAATCCCTAAGTATACTAATCCACTATAAATCAAAAAAACAACCATTTTGAACCGTAACGGGTGATTTTTTGCCTGGTTTACCTTGAGTTTCATGCCTTGTATTATCCTTAACTCAACTGGTAGACTTTATTAAATCACCATCTTGTGAATATTATGTGAATAAATCAAAAAATCTAACTAACGAGCTATTTCTATATACAGCGGATCTGGGAATCGGGAATCGGGAGCGGTGCGACCCAAGGGCGATTTACTCGCCCTAGGAGGCGCGCACCGAGGGAATCGGGAGCGGTGCGACCCAAGGGCGATTTACTCGCCCTAGGAGGCGCGCACCGAGGGAATCGGTAAAAGCGGGAAATGGGGAGAATTATCCCGGGAATTATTGTGTATTTTGATACATATGGGTAGATTTTTTTCGGACATACTTATGTATTTTGATACATATTTTGATTAATTTATACGTAATAAACGTACCTACTCGCCCCTTTTTAAAAAACCTACCCTTGTAAGCATCTCCCCAGGGAGCAGGTCTTGCGTTGCTGAAACATTAGTACTATTTCCGTAAGCATTCAGCTATCAGCTATCAGCTATCAGCTATCAGCTATCAGCTATCAGCTATCAGCTATCAGCTATCAGCTATCAGCTATCAGCTATCAGCTATCAGCTATCAGCTATCAGCTATCAGCTA
>NZ_JAAHIE010000549.1:0-4558 GCF_010671945.1 Moorena sp. SIO4E2 | reverse complement strand
CTAGCTGCTGAGCTATGTGGACTCCATAATAGGAGAGCGCCAAGGCTGGATCCAGTACACCGATCCATTGCTTGGAATCAAGTTGGCTGAAAAGAGGAGTTATCAGCATTTTCAAGACGTCACTCCCATTAAAATAGCAGTTTTTATCCCAATTCTGTAAATTACGGCTAGCCATCAATTTTATCTCCTCATTTCCCCATCTCTCCATTTCCATATTTGCCCATCTACCCATCTAGCCATCTCCCTATCTGCAGAGGAATAGCGTTAATTTATCAATTTTGGATTTCACAAACAAGTCACAAAATTTTGCTAGTCCAAATCGATTAGTTCAAATGAGTTAGTCAAACTTGACTAGCTAGAAAACGTGACTTGTACAGAATCTCTGAAAAATTAATAATAATTACGTTGACAAACACGCCCTAGGCTTTCAGAGTCTGGTACGTGGCTGCTCAGTAAATCCAACCCGGTCAGTTAGGATGATTAGCGATCTGAGTCAAGTGTTGAGAAGAATTTTGGAACAGACCAGCCTATCGTCGAGGTTTCCAGAATTAGCGGAGGCTCAAATTTCCTTTGAGCGTCCCTCAGAAACGTTTAGTCCTGGACAGACGACGGTGAATTTATTTCTGTACGATATTCGGGAACACCTGGAATTACGTAATAATGAACCAACGATCGAGAGGCGCGATGGAAAGGCAATTATTCATAATCCTCCAAAGCGCATAGCCTGTTCTTATTTAGTCACAGCTTGGCCCATTGGTGGCGAAGAATTACCCCTGCAAGAACACCGATTACTCAGCCAAGTGCTGCAAGTATTCTCAGCTTATCCAACTATTCCAGAAATACCTTTTTTAGAAAATACCCGACTTGCTGGGCAAGAACCAGCCTTACCAATGGTAACTGCTCAAGTAGATGGCGTACAAAGCACTGCTGAGTTTTGGACTGCATTGGGGAATCAATTACGTCCTTCCATCACAGTTAAAGTAACCATTGCGATCAAGGAACTATTTGAGCCAGACCCAACCCCCATTGTCATTACTCAAGATTGGCAATTAGGTCAGCGGATTTCACCATCCTCACCACAACTTGTGCCAAGCACCGCACAAGGATTTTTAGGTCAGAGGATTTCACCATCCTCACCAGAACTGGTGCCAGACACCGCACAACGATTTTTCCGGATTGGTGGGCGAGTTACGGATGCTGACAATAAACCTGTTGTAGGCGCAACGGTTGTTTTGGTTGAGCGTAATCTGAGGGCAGCCACTGATAGAGATGGAAACTATAGCATCGGGGCAATTCCTGCTGGTGCTTATACCTTACGGGTGCAGTTAGACGATGTAGTACAGGAGGTTAATATCACTATCCCAGTAGAATCCGCAGCAAGTAATTACAACCTAGAGTTACAGCAGTAATTTTTGTGATGATCAAGGAGTAAAAGTCATGCCACAGTATCTCTCCCCTGGAGTCTATGTTGAATACGTGCCACCCGCTTCCCTACCTGTTGCTGGAGTTGCAACCAGTGTCGCTGGGTTTATTGGTGTGGTAGCTGATAATGTTACTATGCCAGAGCAACCAGGACAGTTTCAAAAGGATGATGAAGGTAACCTTGTTTTAGATGATGAGGGTAATCCTGTTCCTGCCCCGTATGAGCGGGCGACCGCAGGTGAACCAACATTAATTACCAGTTGGGAAGAATTCAAAACTAGGTTTGGTGATTTCCAAGAGGGCAATAAAATCTTAGCCCATGCTGTGTATGGCTTCTTCTTCAATGGAGGTTCCCGTTGTTATGTACTGCGGGTTGCCGCTGCAACAAAAGCTGCCGCTGCAACAGAAGCTGCCCTTGCAACACAAGCTGCCGCTGCAACACAAACTTCCACTGCAACAGACATTGATAACCCGGCTGAAGAGTTAGAGAAGTTTGAAACAGTTGATGAAATCACCATTGTTGCCGTACCTGGAGCAATAAGTCAAACTCAACACACTGCTATTATCGCTCACTGCGCCAAGATGGGAGATAGAGTAGCTATCTTAGATGGTAATGCAGATCAAGAACCTAGCAATGTAAGCGGTATCCGTCCTGTTGGTCGTAGTCAGCAAGCCAGCTATGCTGCTATCTACTATCCTTGGATTAAAGTCTTTGATCCCGTTAGCAATGCCCCAGATACTCTACCTCCTAGTGGTCATCTTGCTGGAATCTATGCTCGTAATGATGCCACCCGGGGAGTTTTTAAAGCACCTGCTAACGAAGTTATTGTTAATGCCCTTGATGTCAGTCGTCCCATTAGTAAAGCCCAGCAGGATGGTTTAAATCCGGAAGGGATTAACGTGATCCGTTCTTTCAAAGGCACCATTAAAGTCTGGGGAGCCCGGACTATGGCAGATGATGCTAATGCTGATTTTCGCTACGTCAGTACCCGTCGCTATTTCAACTACCTACAAGAATCTATTGATGACGGGACACAGTTTGCTGTCTTTGAACCGAATAATCTAGCCCTGTGGCAACGGATTAAACGGACAGTGGGGGATTTTCTGTTAAATGAATGGCGCGATGGAGCCTTGTTTGGGGAAACACCAGAGCAAGCTTTCTTTGTTAAATGTGACGCGGAAACCAATCCCAAAGAAGTAAGAGAGTTGGGGCAAGTCGTTGCCCTGATTGGGGTGGCAATTGTCAAGCCTGCGGAATTCGTGATCTTCCGCATCCAGCAAACCGCTGGTGAGTAATCAGGCGAGTAATAAACAAACTTTTGAACTAACTGGAAAGGAGGTTTAGTCATGGCAAGAGTTGATCCCTATAAGAACTTTCGTTTCCTGATGGAAATTGATGGCATTGTTCAGGCAGGATTTTCTGAATGTAGTGGTTTTGGTTCTGAAGTAGAAATCGTTGAATATCGTGAAGGTGGAGACGATGCTACAGTACGTAAGTTGCGAGGGAAAGCGAGTTATCCTGACATTTCCCTGAAATGGGGAATAACCGATTCCCGTGAACTCTATGACTGGCACTTAGCTGCAGTCAATGGCAAGGTTGAACGCAAAAATGGTTCCATCATTCTGCTTGATGATACCGGACAGGAGAAAGTACGCTGGAACTTCTTCAATGCCTGGGCTAGTAAGTATGAAGCACCTAGTTTGGATGCCAAAGGAAGTGATGTTGCCATTGATACCCTCACCGTGAGTTGTGAACGTCTTGAGCGGGTATAAATTATGACTAATTTCACCATGCCTGAGCAAGCAACAATGCTGCAAACTGAGTATGAGTTTACATTACCAGCAGGTTATGTGGACAAACAGGGGAATTTACATCGGGAAGGGACAATGCGATTGGCAACGGCTGCTGATGAAATTGTGCCCCTGAAAGACCCTCGCGTACAATCTAACCCAGCCTATTTAATTGTGATTCTGCTATCTCGGGTGGTCACCCGCATCGGTTCTGTAGAAATGATTAACCCAAAAGTGATTGAAGGGTTATTTGCCTCAGACTTGGCTTATTTGCAGGATCTGTACAATCGGATCAATGGCAATGGCATGCGATCGCTCCAGATTATCTGTCCCCACTGTGAAAAAGATTTTGCCGTGGAACTAGATATGTCGGGGGAATCTTAGGCTACCCCCTGGATCAACTCCATCAGGAGGTAGCCTATCTCGCCTACCACTTTCATTGGCACTATGAATCTATCATGGCCATGGAACACAGTCAGCGACGACGGTGGGTGGACGAAGTTGCCCAGATTAATCGGCGTTTGAATGCCCAAACCGGTCAGATAGAGTTTATCTGAAGGCTCACAAAATTAGCGATCGCTATTGAGCTGGGGTGCATCGGATTTTTGCTACTTGACCTGGTGGGTGGAACGGGCATCTTGCCCGTTACAATCGGGCGGACTATCCCAAAGCTGGCTACGAGGCGGAAAATTAGGGCTCGCCCTTGGGTGGTGCGTTACGGGGCGGACTATCCCAACCCTGGCTACGAGGCAAAAAATCAGAGGCTTTCCGCCCCTAACGCACCCTACGCACTAATTGAAAACCGCTATTTTGCAACAAAAGAATGGAAGATTCTCCTTACAATTCAACCTTGGGGCAACGTTTACAGCGGCGACTGGTTAAACCGGCTGGGGTCATTAATACCCAGCAGTTACATTCTCATTACCAAGCTACTCAAGGGACAGCGGCAAGACTTGTACAAAAATCCGTTTTACCGGAACAGGTAAAATTCCGTTATGGTTCTGGAGTTTTGCAGCCTACAGCCATCATGTCACGTCTTCAGCGACAGCGTACAGAATCAGCGGACGGTTTTGATGGGCAATGGCGAGTCAATCCTGACAGCTATTCAGGAACCGGAAACACAGCTCAAACCTTTGTGCAGACTCAACCAAGACCGTTTCAGAATAGTAGGGACAATAGTAGGGAAATTGTAGGAAAAAGCCCGACAGCAATATCCCAGAAAGTAACAGTAATGACCAAGCCATTGGTCAAAGAAACTAACCACAACCAGACTACAAGCCCAGTTTCATTAACCCCAGTTTCATTAGTAGAAAAAAAGCCTAAGTCTCCTTCCTATACTCCCCTA
>NZ_JAAHIE010000548.1:0-4610 GCF_010671945.1 Moorena sp. SIO4E2 | reverse complement strand
CCAATAGCAATTACAGGGGTTTTCATGATAGTTTTTTAGATAACTTTTTAGATAAAAGTAAACCTAATCTATAAAAGCATGACGATCATGTCGGCTTGACTAATCATCAATATTACTAATCGGTAAATTGGTAGTTGATGATTATCTAGTTTAGGATTACTGATTAGTAATTACCTATTCCCAAACATCCTATTTGGTTGGGTAAGTAATTAACCGGATTTGATAGTTTAATAATAATGCTTAATTGCTCACTATATTCATCAGTTAAGTAGTTATTTATTAATTCATAAAAAAATAGGTGTTTAGTCTATTTATAGTCTGGATTGATCCAGGGTATTCAATCATTAATTTATAGTGTTTTTTTGTCTAGGGAATAGGGAGTATTCATAATTCATAGTTTTGAATCATCTCCGGGAAACATTCGAGGTTTTTTTAGTCTGGGCTTGACGCTGTACCAATCTTCTTACTGAGCCATAATGGAAGTATTCCTGTGACTGGTAAAAGTAACCAATGGATTCATCTTTTTGAATGACACCATTAGCCACCAAACCCAAAACCGTCTGACCGGAACTATCTAACATTTGTTTAGCCACATTAGCATTAGCGAAATCCAGCACACCTGGTCGAGCCACCAACAACATGCCATCAGTCATTGGACTTAAGCAAAGGGCATCAGCAGTCAGAAGTAAGGGTGGGGCATCAATAATCACAAAGTCATATTGGGTTGAACATTCCTGAATCAGGGAAGCCATTTGCTTTGAATCCAGGAGTGCCAAAGGATTAGGAGGCATTACCCCAGCGGTGAGAACATCAAGATTTTCCATGGCTTTACAGATGGCAAGCTCTAGAGGCACTTCACCAATCAGTACCTGGCTCAAACCAGCCACATTCATTACTTGCCAAATATAATGCTGACAGGGGTGACGCATATCGGAATCAATCAGCAAAACCCGACGCCCCAGTTGAGCCATAGCAGCGGCCAAGTTTGCTGATACCGTAGATTTGCCTTCCTTGGAAACGGAGCTAGTGACTACAATAACTTTAAGTGGGTGATCAGACCTGAGAAATTTCAGATTCGCTTGAATCATTCGGTAGACTTCACTCACCATGGAATGAGGCTGCTCTGTTACGGGCAATTCCCCTCCGAAAAATAGGTCATCCCGACGACGGGAGAGCTTCTTGTGCTTGAAAACTGGAATCACCCCTAGCACAGGATATCTTAACAACTGCTTGACTTCTTTGAGAGTTTTTATAGAGCGGTCTCTCATTTCCAAGAGCAAGACAGCAGTCGTGGCCAGTGTGACCCCCAACATCACCCCTAGAGCCAACACCTTTATTTTCTTATCACCTAAGGGCTTTTTAGGGACTATTGCTGGCTCAATGATGCGAGCATTAGCGGTATCTTGGTTTTCTGCGACCTTTAATTCATTGAGATTTTTCAACAGGGTTTCATAGGTCAAGCGGGCAGCTTGGACTCGTTGTTCGAGCTGCTGCTGAGTTTGCTCCAACCGAGGAAGAACATTTACCCGTTGTTCATAGGCAATTCTAGCCTTAGCAAGAGTTGATAATCCTTCTGCTAAACTTTGACGTTTGACTTCTGATTCAATAAAATCGTTAATCAGTTTTTGTTTGAGCTGGTCAACTTCTAAAAGCCCTTGAGTAATTTGTATCTGAGTACCAGCCAGACTTTGAGAGCCTAGTATTTGATTAATCTGCTGTTGTAAATGACCTCTGAGGGAGCGTTGCTGCTTGGTGAGCCGAATCATGATCGGGTGATTTTTACCGTAACGATTTTTCGAAACCGCTAATTGCCGCTCAACCTCTTGCAGTTCTTGGAGTACGCCCTGTACTGAAGTAGACTGACTCAGAGCACTGATAGCAATTGCTTGCTGGGGATTAAGACCGACCTGGTTTCTCAAGCCAGCAGCTTGGGCATTGGCTTCTTCAAGTTGAGCTTGAACTGTAGTAATTTGGCTGTCTAAGTCAGCCATCACCGCTACCAAAGACCGGGCTTCTTCTGTGAGGGATACAACCTGATTGCGTTCCTTAAATTGCCGTAGAGCAGCTTCTGCTTGCCTGACATTGGCTTCACTTTGAGGAAGTTGGTTAGTAATAAACTCACGGGCTTTTGCTGCTTCCGACTTTTTGGATAGGATCTGATTCTCTATATAAAGCCTCATTAATTGATTGATCACCGCAGCCCCTTTTTCTGAGTTCTTACCCTTGTAGGAAAGCCTAACCACATCGGTGCCACCCACAATTTTGACAGTGAGCTTTCTTTTGAGGGCTTCCGGTTGCAAAGGTAGACCTTCGTTATCAGTGAGGTTGAGTTGATCAATGATCTGTTGCAGAAGCGGGTGGGAGTAAATCACCTCAACTTCAGTACTCAGAGGGTTCTGGGCATCAACCAGAGGGCGTAACTGGTCAATTTCCTCCCCCAACCCAGTCAAGAAAGCGGTTCGGTCTATCTTAAACAGTAGTTTTCCTTCAGCTTCATAGGAAGGCTTGAGAAACAAGGTAGACCAGGCAGCTGAGATAACTGTAAATAGGAAAATAGCAACTGCTGGCAGCCAACGACGTTTCAATAGCAGTTTGTATTGGCTAAGATCGAGATCTATAGAACTTCTAGACTCCATAAGTTCTTCAGGGGCTCCCCCTAGGTAGATTGCACAATAAAATAATTTTTGGTATTGGTGCGAATTAGCTACCAACCCTGCCATCGGTTAGATGCAACCTATATATGGAAATACTAATAAAATTTAATCATATCAAAAGTCACTCGACATTAAAGAGTTGGTAAATATATGCAAATTTTCCGTGATTCTTGTGAACATAAGAAAGTTAAGGGGCTGACCGGGTGTCGGGTATCGGGCCAACGGGGGTAGGGTTTTGCGACCGATTGTTGTGTCAGTAAGACCAGCAATCCCTAGAGCTGTTGAGTCTTCTATCTTCTGACTTAACCCAAACCCGGTCAGCCGTCAGCCATCAGCCGTCAGCCATCAGCCGTCAGCTTATTTTATTCAAAAACACCGATTGCGCTACTTGAGGTGCTGCGCGAACAGTAGCGATGCAGTGGCCTCACGGGGGTTTCCCCCACTCGCGCTTTGGATCAAGACAGCGTGCGCTATGGGCATAAAGTGTTCGGTGTAGCGTGGCCACAGGCCTTTGGCTGTTCGGTGTAGCGTGGGCATTAGCTGATACGCGACACGCTGATAGCTGAATGCTTACGGTCACCCTACCCCCGCTGGCTCCATTTCTGGCTAAACTTTTACCAGATTGAACCATTCTGTTGGCCAGTGAGTCTAAATAACATCGGAAAACAAAGCGGTGAGGGAGAACCCAGAGTTGTCAGTCAGATCAGCCCAGGCTTCCAAAGAAGATTCTGCTGCTGCAAAAACAACCAGCACAGACACAGAGTTGGTATTGCAGTGCCAACAGGGGAACCAGCAGAGTTTTCGCCAACTATACCGACGCTATCAGCAGCGCGTCAGGTCAACTATCTATCAGCTATGTGGTGCTTATGCTCTTGATGATTTAGTACAAGAGGTGTTCCTACGAGTTTGGAAAGGCTTACCAAAACTACGGCAACCTTCACAGTTCTCCACCTGGCTTTACCGCATCTGCTGGAATGTGGCATCGGATCAGCGGGGCAAATTGCAACGGCAACGTGCCTTCAACCTTCAACTTCCAGAGGACACAGCTGATCTACCCCTCAAAAATGCCAAATCCTCCTACACTCCTGATCTGATGCAGTTGCACTATCAGGACATTATTCAACAAGGTATGCAACAGCTGAGCTTGAACCATCGTGCTGTGCTGGTGCTACATGATTTAGAGGATTTGCCACAAAAGGAAGTTGCTAAAATTTTGGGCATAGCTCTCGGAACGGTTAAGTCTCGTCTTTTCCACGCTCGAACTTCCCTACGGAAATATATCATCCAACAACAAGGAGAGATGCCATGACTCAGTTTCAACCTGATGACCAACAATGGCAAGCATTTCTGCGCCAACATCGACCTAGTCCTCCACCAGCAGCATTTGACTTGGAGGAACGAGTTATCAATGCGATCGCTAAATCCCCACCGCCTACTCGTAAACCAGAGCTTTGGTTGCTTCCCTCAGCGATCGCTGTTGGTTTACTGATGGCTTGGAGTGGTTACCGCACCCACAATTTAACCACTCTAGAAGCTTTCTTAGAGAAAAATTGGCATGGAGTTGTGGGAGAGACATCGGTGAGCAATGTCATTCATACTCCACCAGCTGATTGGATGATCTTAGCCAATACTGGACAATAAATGAAATAGTAGGAACCATCACCTCAGGATCACCTATAGAGGATAAGGTTTGACCTGTCAAAAGGTTTGCTCTAGCCTAGGCTATGGCAAGGGAAAAGTGTTTTTTTTCCCTTCAACCTTCAACCCACCTTCAACCTTCAACCCACCTTCAACCTTCAACCCACCTTCAACCTTCAACCCACCTTCAGCCTTCAACCTTCAACCTTCAACCTTCAACCTTCAACCTTCAACCTTCAACCTTCAACCTTCAACCTTCAACCTTCAACCCACCTTCAACTTTCAACTTTCAACTTTCAACTTTCAACTTTCAACTTT
>NZ_JAAHIE010000547.1:0-4614 GCF_010671945.1 Moorena sp. SIO4E2 | reverse complement strand
ACGCCGCTTTTCCGATCTTAATTTATGATAGCCACCCTAGGAGATTAGTCATAAGCACCTAAACAAAATTAATTTCCTACTACTAATCTCTGTAACCCTTACATTGTAAGGCTTTGATTTTTGAAAAATGGGTAATTAATTTTGTGCACCTGCTTACTTTAAGTACCACTTTACTTAAATAAGGTTTTAATTGGTGCTCTAGAATCAATAAGGCAATTTTTCTATCTAAGACTTCACGTTGTTTACTACTAATTTCGGGAGACCACAACCCTTCAGATCCAGTCAGATAAACATCTGGCTTAAAAACTTCAAAGGTAGCTTCTATATAGCAAGGCTTTGCCATTACATCTATTGTTCCCAGCTCGACTTCATTGAGTAATCCTTTAAACACGGGTTGACCCGTTTTTACCTCAAAAACCCAAGCCGGAGTTTCCTCTGGTCCCGTCGTTGTGATCTCAGGGTCAATAAACTGAAACCCATCTGTTGTGCCTCCTGTATTTTTGTGACCATGGTTAGCTTTAACCCCAGGTGGATTTTTATCCCAAGACGCCTCGACTTTACTGTGATTTTCCTGACTCTCTTGCTGCCTCCTCTCTTTCTCAACATCAGGGTCAAATGAGCCACTTAAGTTACGGGCTTCCAAAGGTATCTTGCCATTTTTCAGCCTTAGCCTGAGTTCTCCACCTTTGAGTCCGAACCTAACTCGACCGAGTGGCATCTGCACCCACTGTTCATTAAATTGTATAGTCAGGTATAGCTTCAATTGCTTTCTCTTGCGAGATGAAAAAATTCCTGTCGATACTGGCTTGACTTTGAGATCCATCGTCACACAATCTGGAAATTTATTTTCCTCAATTAGTAGGGTAAACGGTTTCGCCACATCAGGGTATTCTTGACCCAACAGATGTTTCCTCAGGTCTAAGGATTGCAGGTACAGGGGTTCCGCTTCTTCGTAGCGCCCCTGAGTATAGTACAGTAAAGCCAGGTTGTTGAGGCTGGTGGCCACATCTGGGTGTTCTTCACCCAAGCGATCTCTAACCGTTGATAAGCATTGCTGATACCAAGTCAAGGCTTTTTCGTAAGCGCCTTGACCTTTGTAAAAGCGCGCTAAGCCCACAAAAGGCCAGATTAAATCTTCGTCATTTAAGTATTCTTTTTGGTTAGTGGCAACTTCCACCAGGTGAGGGATAGTAGGGGTATGTGCTAAAATATCTGACTTAATTAGGGTCTCAGGAATATCCTTTGCTATTGCTACTATAGCTGAACAAACGCCCCGTTTTAGTTTTTCAATATCAGCTAATTGTTCCCGTTTGATACTCAAAAATTCTCTAATCCGTTCGTGAAGTTGGTAGGTATTATCATCCAACTTCTGGAGTAAATACTTTTCAACTAAGATATCCCGATTCACTACTAAATCAAAGTCTAAGCTAGCAGCTGCAGCAGCCTCGGATACTAATGACCAGGGAATAGGAGCCAAGGCAAACAAACTCAGGAGAGCAGCCATGGTTTGAGCTGAAGACTCTAAGGAATCCCAATTGAGTTCCAGCACAACATCATCTGTACCAGAGTCCCCTTCTTCAGATTGCTTCTGCTCTAGGAGCGATAAAATTTCTTCTAGCATCATCTACTCCCTGGCTTTGAGTATAGCGCTGCCGCATTGTATAATCCTAAAGGTACACAGCCAACAAATTTACAGAGCTTTGTAGCAAATTCTAACTCTTTTTGAACCAACTCCTTTCCTAACAACTGTGCTAACAACTCTAGAGCCTCAGTTTCTGGTAATTCCCCCAGAGGAAGTGACGCATAGGGTAACTGTGAACTACGAGTGGTGATTAATACCCTGAATCGAGAACCCATGGGCGGTAAGTAGTCTTTGATTTGCTCGATGTTAGTGACATTATCGAAAACTAATAACACTTTACCTGGTGGCCACTTTTTCCAGCAATAAGCAAGTTGGCTAGCAATGGTGAGATTTTCAGGAATCGAAAAATCATATTCATTCACAAATGCAAATTCCGAGAGCTGGGTTACAATATCCGTTCTCTTGAAATACAACCAACAACAGCCACCGGGATAATCTTCTAAATTGTAACAAGAGTATTGAATTGCTAGTTCTGTTTTCCCTACTCCCCCCTGACCTGTGGAATCAGTAATTGCTACAATATTATTTTGCTGAAATAGCTGATCTAACTCTTCCAGTGGTTGGTGTCTATCTACAAACTTACAGGCTTTAGTACTGGGTATATTGTGGGCAATCTCAAAAGGATTAGGATAATAAGTATCCTGATCACCATCCCAACTGCGCCGATAAAAATAGGTTGGTAGTTGTTGTTTATTTAAATTAGCAAATTGTTGCTTAACGTGCTTAGCAACTACTTCCATATCTGGCAGCCAGTCGTGTTGCGCCAACGCTTTTCTTACCGCTTGGGAAAAATATCCCGTTTGTTCCGAGGAGTTAACTTTGGCTGTCTCCCCTTCTCTAGTAGCCAGTAAAACAAACTGTTGACTGTCTTTCCTAGGTTGACCACTATTAAAATGTTTTCCTCCCAAATTGGTTGGTCGCCCTCTTGACTCTAAAAGATAATTGGCACAAGCATCGACTATACAAATATGATGGGTAATCTTAAATGACTCTGAACCCAAAAGTAGTAACAGGGAATTAAAATCTAGATTTTGCCAATTCGTTTTACTAGCATCAGCACAAAGTAGCCTGCGATTCCGCTCCGAAGTAATTAAACCATGACCTGCCCAAAACATAAACAGTAACTCTCCCGTTTTTTGAGACAGATCATTAGTAATGATATCAACTATATTCTGCTCGGTTGCTGGCTTTGACGTTATCTCAAAGTTATTAACCAGTTCACTATTTTCAGTTAAAGGAGACAAACACAGCCTGATATTATCCTTTGGCACTCTTTGTGATAACAACCAATCAGCAAACTTGATGGCATCATGAACGGGACCATTCACATTCCAGTTTGTTGCTTGATAGTTCTCGATACCGACAATCAACCCATAGGTTTTTTCTGGCCTAGCATTAATGGTCATGGTAAGGTTTGTAAATGTTGCGTAGGGATAATTGCCTTCCAGGCGTAGGGTGCGTTAGGGGCGGACTTGCCATTATTTTTTGCGTAGCCAGGGTTGTGATAGTCCGCCCCGTAACGCACCACCGGCTCAAACTCTTCCCTGTTCCCTGTTCCCTGTTCCCGACTTCTGTAAGAAGTCTATGGTAACCTCGGGATAATTGCCTTCCAGGTAGCAGGGTTTGTCCAATAAGCGCTGTGGGCTTGGGGAAAGGGTTGTTTACTGTCCACCAAAACATCCTGCACTTTATTAGGGAATAGAGTAGCACCAATGTAACTAAGGAAATCTCGTAAATCATAAATATTCAACCACTCCGGAAAAAAGTCGGGCAGAGGCTGACCAAATTCTAAGCTATATAAGGCATTAATTTCGTATAAAAAGGGAGCTTGAGAACCAACTGTAATTAATAATGTTACCTGTGCCATTGGTTGATTCACTAATAAATCAACACAAGCAATCCCTCCTAAACTATGGGCTAATATAACAACTGGTGGTTCAGCCTCTTCTATCGTTTTCTGGATAAAGTCACGTATTTGCTGACCCCGACTTTGATAAAGTATAATGTCACCAGGTGTAGGAGTATTTGCTTCAGTAATTGCACCCCTTTTACTCCTCACCCAAGCTGTAGCTGGTCCCGCCAATAAGGAAAGTGGTTTCTGGATCCAGTCACCCAATCCCAAGTCTTCCTCCTTACCCAAAGCATTACTTAGTGATCTCACGAGTTGATCACGCAATTCCGGATTAGGAAGTATGATGGAATCCTGATTTTGCTGCTGACAGTCAAACATTGCCTGAGCAATAATTGCTCTTGCGATCGCTCTAGTTATGGTATCACCATCTTCACCATCTGAATCAGAGACTTGGTCTAATACTTGTTGATAAACAGCACTACTCGTAACATGGCGTCGTGCCTGATCAAACCCCTCTGCTATGCCCGCTGCTTGTAATTTTTCCTGCAATTTTCCAGTAGGAATCAAATCCAGCAACCGATCATGTAATTGATCACCCGGTTGTTCTCCAAAGGGATTACTATCACCACCAGTCCTAGGTTTAAACGACAACAATCCTAATTCATAAAGGGGATTGCGATATAACTCCTGCCAAAGAATAATAGTTTGATCCTCTTCCTCTCCCTGATCCAGAGCTAAGGTGGCATCAAACAACGGTATCGATGCCCCTTGAGCATTGAGCTTACTCCCAAATTCCCCACCCCAAAAGCAAGGGACAACGGTAATATCCGGACGTTGTTTAGTGACAAAACCCTCAACTATCTTAAAGGTTTGCTCATAGGCAGCTTGCCTAACCCCTGTGCCATGGACAAATACTAGAGTTGTCATAGTTGAGAAGATAGTTGATCAATATCTATATATTTTACCGTCAGCGGTCAGGGGTCAGGGGTCAGCGGTCAGCGGTCAGGGGTCAGCCGTCAGCGGTCAGCGGTCAGCCGTCAGCAGACTTAACTCAGATTAAAAGAATGCTTATATCTTTTATTCAAAAGCTGAAAGGTAAGCATATGCCCTACGTGCAGGC
>NZ_JAAHIE010000546.1:0-4615 GCF_010671945.1 Moorena sp. SIO4E2 | reverse complement strand
AGGTCAAGTCCTCTTTCGGGTTGAGCTACAGAGGCACCAATATTAGGAGTGATGCCCACAAATTGATCAAATCAGTGATTCGGTCAAAGCCCGACGCTGCGCGAACGACTCTGGTCAAGATCAATCCCAGAACTAGGAAAACCTAGAGATGAAGTCAACAGGGATGGAGTGAACACAGATGGAGTCAGGAAGGAATCAAGTAGGGAATCAATGGGATTGGTAATAGTACCAACGATATCCTCCAGCAGACTGTCAGGTCCATCGGTAACACCATCCGGATTACTAATCTGGTTGTCGTCACCAATGCTGAAACTGGCGGCACCACTAATCTGATGATTATTGGTGTTAGGGGTACTCATGGTGCTGGAAACCATGGCTGTGCCATGGATACTGAAAATGCGATTGGCCTTTGGCCACGCTACGCGATCGCTTAAATCCGCTGAGGTATTGTCACTAATGGTGCTGGTAGCCATGCTGGTACTGCTGACGATGACTATACCCCCACCAGAGTCGCCCAAGGGATTGCGACTAATCGTGTTAGTAGCCGTCACCCTGCTACTGACCTTGACTAGAGGGTCATCTGAGTCTACTGTTCGCGTAGCGGCGACCTTCGCGTAGCGTGGCCCAAAGGCCAAGGAGCATCGATTACTACTAATTTCAATCTTGGTGATAGTCGCCGTTTTTGGATCTTGAGGCTGAATTTCGACATCAAACACTTGGTCAATGTCATCAAAATCAATGTCATCAAAATCGATGTTAATCGGGCCATCGGTGATGTCCAAATCACCAGTAGTAGCCAAATCTTCACCAGTTTCAAGGTCATCTAGGGGAGAAATCACTACAATCCCTTGACTAGTAGCACCAGTTTGGTTTCCTTGGTTTGGATTTGCTTGTAGATTGCAAAGGGAATCAAGCACAGAACAGCTATTGTTTATCATCGAGGTTTCTACTCGAACGTCAACAAAGAAATGAGATGGAGATTCCCTGATTGACTTTTTCGAGCTACCCAGGTCGAGTAGCCAGCACATTTTTGACTTTGTCAGTCTAAATTCTATCTAGATGATCACACTATTCCTATCGAATGCAAAAAAATTCACGTTTTCTGATCACGACAGGGGGATGGTGCCCTTTATCCATCAATTTTCTGTCTACACTCCCAAACCTCTACAGGTTTAATTCCCGGAGCGTCCATTACCGCTTTGATTTAATAAATATTCCCAAATCCGTCGTATTTCCTGTTGATTTTGACGAATATCTGCTTGACTTTGACGAATCTCCTCTTGATTTTGAATAATCTCTTCTTGACTTTGACGTTGATAGGTTGCTAAATCGGAAAACAATTTTAAGGTCTCATTGAGAGAAACTCTTAATTGAGTAATTTCTGCTTGATTTTGCTCTATATTCTGACTATGGCGATTAATGTATCTTGCTGCTGTCTCTAACAAGTTCTCTACTTGAGTTAATCTTTGTTCTGGTGTCATATCTGATCACTTTTAATTTGATATATTTATATATTATATTATTTTTTTTATCCTTATTACTGAAGTCAAGTATTACTAAAAAAATAGTGCGATCGCGAAGGGGTTTATTACTGGCAGTGCCAGACGCTGCGCGAACGGAACATCGCGTTTAAATTTGGTGTGTTATTAACCCACCCTAACAACTAATTATTCTATCTCCTCTCTCCCGCCTCTCCCCACACTATTATCCCTACTCCCTACTCCCTACTGTCGATTACGAAAGTACCTAACCCAATTGAGAACTGCTATAGTAATCAAAGTGTTGCTAACTTTAAGGTAGGATAATGACAGACAAAAATTTTGTAGCTGATAACGCTACTACCACAGAAATACTGGAACAAGTTATTGAGGAAATACAGCAAACTCCCCAAGAATACTTACCCAATTTGTTGCAGATAGTTCGTTTATTTCGTGAGAGTGTTACACATAATACGGCAGAAGAAAGCTTTCGTCAAGGATGGCAAGAAGCCATGACAGGGAATACACTTCCTGTTTCACAGCTGTGGGATGGGATTGATGCAGAATGAACCAGCCAAAATCCAAATCAAGGTTACACCTGAGTTCAAGAGAAGCCTACGCAATCTAGCCAAACGGTATCGTAATATCCGCTCTGATGTCCAGCCGATTATTGATCAGTTACAGTCAGGTGAAATTATTGGATATCAGATCCCAAGCATTCCCTACACGGTATTCAAAGTCAGGGTTAGTAATAGTAATATTCAAAAGGGTAAAAGTGGCGGTTACCGCTTTATTTACTACCTAAAAAATTCAAATAAAATTATTTTAGTTACTATTTACTCAAATTCAGATCAAGGAGATATTACACCCGACACAATCAAGAGAATTGTCGCTAATTTTGAATTCCAGTAATCCCATTGCTTTAGTGCGTTCGCGAAGCGGTTCCTTGTGGGCAAAGCCCGACGTTGCGCCCACGGAACATCGCAATCTAGTTTGGTACTTTATTAACCAACAAAACCAATTACTTTTACCCTTTCTCTGCCTCTGGTTACCACGCTTACCGCGCTTACCACGTTTACCACGCCGCATCCAAAGCTAAAATGTGGTACAATACGGGAATAATTATCAGCAGGTGGACAAAAATAAACTACTATCAAAGAAGCTACTATCCACACCATTCAGGCAAGTTAGCCGACCAAGCAGCAGGTGTTATCGTTAATTCCACCTACCAAATTATTTAGTAATTCAAAATTCCTCAGAATTTTGCCCTGGGCTGTGTTCGAGCGTCTGGATCAGCGATTAGACGATATGAAGTCAACTTTGGGCGAAGAGGCAATACTCCTAAAGTCGGATCTGTTGGTAAATCAGAGGGTGATTACTGAGGCTCAGAGCCAGAGGTTTACCCTGATCGGATCAGAACAGTTCAGTTGTCTACTGTGGGGGGAAGCACAACCGGAGACCGTAACTGGGTATGACTCTCTGATGAGACTGTACCAAGTGGGATTGACCTTCGCTCCGGATGCGATCGCAAACTTTCTTACCCATCTCAAAGACTCCTACCTAACCTCACCATCAAAATTTGAAACCTCTGAGGATATTCTCAACCTAATCAAGAGGGCTCTAGCCTCCCTCAAACCCAATAATCCAGCTATCCAGAGCGAATTTACCCTATCATTAATTGATATTCTGTGTGACTACAACACGCATAACTACAACACCGATGTTCCACCATTAGTAGAGCCAGCTTATCCCTATGGGTCCATTTGTCAACCCGTAGCAGAAGCACTGCACCAGCAGGTTGAGCAAGAGCGATTGCTCAATCAGGTGACCAGTCAAATCCGTCAAAGCCAAGAGTTACCCCTGATCCTGACCACAGCAGTTGAACGGGTACGACACTTCCTAGAGGTAGACCGATTAGTAATCTATCAATTTGACTTTCCTTACAGCTCTAGTCCCACAGCACTAGAGCCAGCACCTGCTGCTGCCACTGAACTAGGCTGGGGTTGTATTACCTACGAAGCTAAAGCCTCTGATGGTATCCCATCAGTGCTAAATGTGATTGAGCAGGAGGAATGCTTAACCCATGTACCGAACTGTACACATAAATATCAGCGAGGGTCAACGGTTGCTGTTGATGATGTTGATCGAACCTATAATACCCATAATTGCTTACTTAAACTGTTGCATCGACATCAAGTACGAGCCAAGTTAGTCGCACCAATTATTGTCGAAAACAACCTGTGGGGGCTACTAATTGCCCATCAGTGTTTGGAGCCAAGGCGATGGCAGGACAGTGAAAAAAACTTTCTCCAGGCAATTGGTGAACACCTAGCCGTTGCGATCTATCAAGCGAAGTTATACTCCCAAGTGCAGCAGCAAAACAACACCCTTGAACAACGGGTAATTGAGCGCACCCAAGCACTTCGGGATGCTTTGCAAGCTGCTCAAGCAGCCAATCTTGCTAAGAGTGAGTTTCTAGCTACCATGAGTCATGAATTGCGCACCCCTCTGACCTGCGTAATTGGGATGGCAGCGACACTCTTGCGCTGGTGTTTTGGTCAGGACAGTTCCCACAGATTACCTGTCGAAAAGCAACAGCGCTATTTAAAAACTATCCAGGAAAATGGGCAACACCTACTAGAACTGATCAACGATATTCTGGATTTGTCTCAGGTTGAGGCAGGAAAGTTAGTCCTGACTATCAGCAAATTTTCCTTAAGTAAGCTAGCTAATCAGCTGTTGAGTAGCCTAAACGAACAAGCCTACCAACAGCAGGTGACTCTACAGCTAGATTGGCGAGTGCCACCAGAAAGGGACTGTTTTTGTGCAGACCAACGGCGGGTTAAACAGATTTTGTTTAACCTTTTAAGCAATGGGATTAAATTTACCCCAGAGGGGGGTAAAGTAATCCTACGGGTCTGGCCAGAAAACCACTTAGTAGTGTTCCAAGTGGAAGATACAGGCATTGGTATTCCCCAAGACCAGTTACCATTACTGTTTCAAAAGTTTCAGCAGCTAGAAACCCCCTACCGTCGCAAGTATGAAGGAACTGGCTTGGGGTTAGCCTTAACCAAACAGCTGATCGAACTCCATAGGGGCAACATTGAGGTGGAATCGGTAGTGGGAGAGGGGTCTTG
>NZ_JAAHIE010000545.1:0-4633 GCF_010671945.1 Moorena sp. SIO4E2 | reverse complement strand
TCAATTGCTATGTCTAGTTGACCACTGTCTCCTAGTTGTCTATAATAATCTTTAGGAAGTTCATGAATAGCTGACGGCATCAGGTCATGAACCTCTCGCACATTTTGGGGGATAAATATCGTCCAGAGTTTTAGTTCGTTATAGGCACAAGCATTGGTATCTAAACTATCCAAGCCCAGATTACCGTAACGCTCTAGGAGTGCTTCTTGATAGGTGCTTAAGTCAAAGTCTGGGATAATGCCTGCGGTAGCTTTAGTGTTTTCTGCGATCGCGTAGCGTAGCCCTTCGGGCTAATCGCATCCAAGGTTTGGGAATCTCGGATAGGCCGTAACTGATCCGACTCCCGGATGATAGTGTGTACTTGCTTGAGATACTGTCTAGCAATATACTTCCAACGAAATTCTTCTGGTAATGGTAATAACTTAAGCTCAATCCAAGTCTTGGTTAATGTCTCGGTATCTATGTGTTGACAGCCATATTTAAACGCACTTCCTAGGATAGCTTTAATGGATTTGTTTTTAATATACTGCTTGAGGGGTTTAGTATACTGTTTTAATTCTTGCTTGGATAACTCAGCATCTTCCAATTCTCTTTCAACTAAGGCTACAAATTCTTTTAAAGCTTTACCGAAGAGTTTTTTCTGGGTATTTTGATCCGATAGTCCAGTATAGTCTTTGATGGATTCTTTGAAAAAATCTTTGGTGTAGTCTTCTAGAGCTTCTTTGGCCAAGGGACCGATCACTTCTTTGGCGAGATAGCCACCGGCACTAGAAATTCCCCAAACTGCTAACCAATCCAGCATGATATTGGTATTTGTTTTTTAGTTTATCTATTAGTATAGAGCAAAGGGAAAAGGGAGTAGGGAGTAGGGAGTAGGGAGTAGGGAGTAGGGAGTAGGGAACTTCGGATCTGGGAACAGCGGATCTGGGAACAGGGAGCACAGCTGATGGCTGACAGCTGACAGCTGACGGCTAAATGCTTACCGACAGTTGCTAAAATCAAAATCATGAGTCGGAAAAAATTGAGGTAATCTCATGTCTGTTGCCAAACCCTTATTTGAGCAGGTTATTCTCCCTCATCCGGCCAAAGAAACCCTGCCCACCATGTATGATTTACCCAGTGAAGATCCCGAGGAACCGGGTTTGCCTGACGAATTTCATCTTTGGCAACCACAACTGTGTAGTGAGACCTTTCGCCCTCCCAATTATGAGAGCGATCGCGTTTTTGTGGCCAGTGACTTAAATTTATATTATGACCCCAACCATACCGCTTGGTACAAACGACCGGATTGGTTTGCTGTAGTGGGGATTTCCCGATTTTACCAGGGACGAGAGCTCAGAATGAGTTATGTGATCTGGCAAGAAGACGTCAGACCAATTGTGGCCATAGAGTTGCTCTCTGCCAGCACCAAAGATCAAGACCTTGGTTACAGTGAACGAACGGGAGAACCACCAACGAAATGGGAAGTGTACGAGCAAATTTTAGCGATTCCCTACTATGTTACCTTTGACCGAGTCAGTAACGAATTACAACTTTTTAAGTTAGATGGCGGCAGCTATCAACCACAAACATTAGACAATTCCCAATTTTGGATGCCTGAGTTGCAATTGGGTTTAGGACTATGGCTTGGTCAATATCGGGGATTGAATCGGTTGTGGCTACGTTGGTATGATCAACAGGGAAATTGGATTCCTACTGAGGCAGAACTTGAACGTCTTCGAGCTGAACAGGAACGGCAACGAGCTGAACTGGCTCAACAACGAGCTGAACAGGAACGTCAAGAGAAGGAACTGGCTCAACAACGAGCTGAACAGGAACACCAACGAGCTGAACAGGAACACCAACGAGCTGAACAATTAGCAGAACGGTTACGACAGATGGGTATTAATCCCGATGAAATTTAACCCCTGTCTGAGTTGGTGGGTGTATCTCATTAAAGCTGTTTGACCCGGTGGTGGGTTAGATTATGTTCGGATAATTGGGGACAATACTGATAGATTGGCAATCTTTTTCAGTGCTACTGATACTGACGATAATTCCTTAAACGCAGTGCATGGCGAAAATTCGGAAAACCGTTGTGAACACGATTGGGTTAAATCCAGATTACCTGATTCCCGTTCCCAAAGAGACGATTCCGAAAACAGGGATCGGCAAAATTCAGCGCCAGGAATTGAGAAAAAGATTTGAGGCTGGTGAATTCCATGGCTTCTTTTGAAAGGCTGAAGTCAGGAGTCAGAAGTCATAATTTCAAATACCTCCTGTTATCTGATCGCGTTTTCCATACCTATGAGGTACACAGGATTTTTTACCTGTTCCCTGTTCCCGATTCCCGATTCCCGATTCCCGATTCCCGATTCTGCAACCACCATTGACCTCAAAGCCCTTAGATGCTTTCTCCAGCAGTAGCCTTCCTTTTAAGACGCAGGCTGACCCAGATCATTTGCTTGAGAGGTAAAGGAACCTCTGGGTGCAACCCTTCCGCAATTTCTTCAAAAGTTTTAATTGACCCAGGATAAACAAAAACTGGCCATCCTTCTTTAGCAAGGCAGGTAAACACAGCTGACTCTTCCAGCAGGTAGGTGATCGCCAGGTGCTTTTGCCTTTGGAGAAGCTGCTCTACTTCCTCTTCTTCTGACTGTTCCCCCCGATTAAGATAGGTTTGGGCAAAGGAGTTGACCATCTTTTGAAAAGATTCATCCTGTTGATAAAGACCCTGAAAGTCTTTGTAATACATCTCAAATTCTGATTGCTTCTCTATTTGGGAAGCCATCTGGAACTGGAATTGACAACTTCCACAGTATTGCTGGAACAAGAAACGGTTTTGATTAATAAAGGTCTCTCCAGTGCGAATTGCCTCCAGCCAAGCTTCATCCCCTTTAAGTCCCTGTCTAACTTCGATTGTCAGTCGATATAAACTGTCCCCAACTAATACTAGGCAAGCTTTGAATTGTTCGCTAATCCATTTTATCAAGGCTTCGATTCGCTCACTATAAACAAAGTTTTTACTTCCCAGACTGATCATGAAAACACACTTTTGATAATCAGACAGGGAGCTACGTAGGCGAGCAGGAGAGACCTTAGCCAAACTTACCTTGTACTCATAAACTTGGGTGATATTGGCAGTAGATTGGGTCAACTTTAAGTCGCGTCTCTTAAGATCGATCGCTTTGCTTATTTTCGATTGAAGCAACTTCAATTGCTCTAGTGAAAGCTGATTCCAGTCAAAATTTTCCATGATCGTTTCTTCGTCCCTGTGGCTACTCATTCTTTTAGATGTTCTTGGCGGCAATCTGGTAAACTGTCAGTAAAACAGTAGGGTGCGTTAGGGACGGGATCACCCTACTGTTTTGGGTAGCCAGTGTTGGGAAAGTCCGTCCCGTAACGCACCATCGGGTCAAACAGCTTTAATGAGATACACCCGAATTAAACGTCGGTTTCAAACAATGCAAGGCGCAATCGCTCCGCTGAATCTTCCAGTTCGGCCAGGGACTCCAGGCTAACCGCCACGCTGCGTTCAATCCCTAAAATTTCTGCCGCTTTAGCCACAGATGCTTTTTCTTTGTCATGGTAATTACCATCGGCTCGACACATCTTGATCCCTTGGTACAAAAGGGTTCGACGAAAATTCAGAGGAAAGTCATACTTGAGACTACTCAATAGCTCCTCAACTTTAGCATTTTTCCAATCGAATTGGCGGAGCGCTTCAATGTATTCTTTTTTTTCTTCAGATTCGACTAGCAACATTTCCTGTTCATCAATATACCACTGTAATTCTGCTTCTGCCAATTCCCCATCCGCTCCAGCAATTGCCATTAAGGCACCGCTGTAATTCACGCCTACCTCAAAATCAACTGGTTGAGTAATGTTATATCTATTTTGAGCATATGGGGTCACCTGAAGACTTTTTCCACTTGTCATAGTTTTACTCTCTGTTTTTGATATAGGTGTTTTGAGCAAGTTTATTATACCACAAGATAAATTGATGGGAGCATGGGGTAAACCCCCTGTTTTTAAAGGTTATAAAACTCAATACTTTTTTGAGGTTAATCACCTGTAGTTTGAGAAGATTATCAATAAAATTATCTAGTAATAGATAATATAAAACTGTACTAAAATCACAGACTATTTGTTAAATCTTGCTTAAATATTTATTTCTGTAAAACGGGCATCTTGGTGGAACAGACATCTTGCCTGTTTCCTGTCCCAAAATTTACTGATTGCTGACGGCTGACGGCTGACGGCTTACCCCATTAGCCACAGGTACCTGTTGGGTAATACAATGAATTCCTCCTCCACCTTCAGCCAGAATCAGACTATTTACACCAACAACCTTCCGCCCAGGGAAAACCTCACGCAGAATAGCAAGGGGAGCATCATCTTGGCTGGAGTCACCAGCAATCGGAACGATTACCGCACCATTAGCAATGTAAAAATTCATGTGAGCAATATCTAAGCCAAGAGGAATCTCAACAATCTCAAACTTACGTCCACGAGCATCAGTACTTTGTTGTAATCGATGCTTAGCATCCCGACAAATCTTGTAATTTGGATCATTAGCATCATCAGTGCTATGGAGTAAGACCAATCCAGGTGCGGCAAATGCGCAAATGCCATCCACATGTCCATCTGTCAC
>NZ_JAAHIE010000544.1:0-4639 GCF_010671945.1 Moorena sp. SIO4E2 | reverse complement strand
GGGTCAGTTGTCTGTTACGAAGCCCTATGCCAACACCCAGAATGGTCAGTGGAGGTTTTTGTGACTCTAGGTTCCCCATTGGGGATAAAAGGGCTGATTTTTGATCGCCTGGAACCCTCACCGGTCTCTAATTTGGGGTCTTGGCCGGGAAGTGTCAAACAGTGGATCAATATTGCGGATGCAGGAGATATTGTTGCTTTAGAAAAAGAATTAAATCCTTTATTTGATGGGTTAGTGGAAGATAAACTTATTTATAATGGGTCTGATGCTCACAATGCTAGTAACTATTTTACAGCATCTGAAACAGGAGAAGCTATTAAGTTAGGCTTGATGGATGAGTAGACGAGGTATATGGCGGAAAAATCCAGGTATTATTTAATCGCTTGTGGCACAAGTAATTACAACGATCAGGATGTAGATAAATTGGATAGTGTGCCGACAGACTTACAGAGAGTGGTTGATTTATTCACTCAGCAATTTGGATATGAAGAAGCATTGACAAATCTTCGTTTAAATCCGAAGAAAGATGAGTTAATCAAAGAATTTTCAAATTGGCTTCAGCAAGAACGATGTGAGAGCGATCGCGTAATCTTTTACTATTCCGGTCATGGTGAATATTGCCAAGGAGATAGACATTATCTTTTAATGGAAGATACGGTTCTAAATCAACTTCCTCAGACATCATTACCAACGGAAGAGTTAGTTCGTCCTTTGAACAATGAAGGAGTTAAGATCAAACAAATCCTGTATATTATTGATACTTGTTATTCTGGGGTCGGAATAAGTGATGTCTCTAAATTTACTACACAAGTTGTTCAGAAATACCAACCGGTAAAAGGAGCAGGTATCGCAGTTCATGGGATTGCGGCTTGTCGTGCCAAAGATACAGCAAAAGAAGATGTATTTTCTAGCGCTTTGGAGCAAGTTATTAACGATTTAAAAAACTACGATAATTTATATATTCCTCTAGATTATCTAGTTGACCAAATTAATCAGATTATTTGCTCAAATCAACGTGCTTCCTACTCAGCTTCTGGCTCTGAGATATCTGCTATTTTCTTTCCCATTCTGCCTAAGACTAGACAAACATGGGAAGAAAAGCAAGATGAACTGATTAGCAAACTTTTTGCTGAATTAAAGAAACACCCAGAAGATAGCTTACTTCAGCTTAACTCCTTTATTTTAAGCTCTAAAAATATTGAAAATCTTGTCTTATACGATGAATTTATTCTGGATTGTACAGAAATCAAAAAAAGACTGACTGAATTAGGAGAAAAACCAGTTTCAAGAGGAATATGCCCTCTAGTGGCTTGTGCAGAATGGTGTCGCCAAAGATTTTATAAACAGAATAATATATCATTGAGGCTACTTGCTAATACTATTAAAAATTGGCAACAGGAAGTTATAAAATATAGAGAAGAGGCAAACCTCTCTACAATCCAAGAATCTGTTAAAAAAGCTGATTTAAAATTTCAAGAACTGATTAAGAAAGAAAAACCGCGACTTCAAGTTGAAATTGAACCAGAGGTTGATAATGATAATGGTACAGGACAAGCCTCTGGTGCATTATTTTTGAGTATGAGTCTTTGGCTGGAAAGTCAGGATTTACCACTTGGTCGGTTTGCAGAGAAGATACGCTTAGAACCTCGGGAAAGTGAAGAGAGTTTCCCTGAGCAAGAGAATGAGAGTTTATACACTAATCTTGAAAAAATTTTGCCCAACTTAATTCGCAAGGCTCGTTATAGTTTACCTGCACGAGTTAATTTAACAATTGAGTATTTTCTTCCCTTCAACTATTTCAAAACACAATTGGATAATATTAGGTTTAAGCGAGGGAGAAACCTAACACCCCTGGGTGAGGAGTATCCAATTTTTATCAACTCCTTTGAACGATATTTTGATCAAGATTTTCTTGAGATTCGTGATGAGATTGAAGTCAAGAAGCAAGGGTTATGGAATGATGTAAATAATCCAGTAACTGAACCCAGTGTCCCTGGGGAATTTGAAGGGGATGATATCTATTATATGGGTACAGACCCATCAGATTCCGATCTAGAAAGAATTGAAGAGGCTTTACCCATTGCGGTCTGGAGTCGGAACGTGAACCAACCTCTGATTGAAGGAGAGCATCTAAACCTCTCAGAATGGCAAAATTGGCCTAACAAAATACTCAAATTACGCCAAGACAAAAAATACAAAGACTTAGAAGTAACCCTTCTCTGGGATGATTTATATCCGAAGCCTTCCCGAAGCTCTAGACCCTTGAATACCGACGTAGTGGACTAAAATGCCAAAAGACCCAACATCTGACCAGCAGGATCTTCGCATCTACCGGGGCTTAACCCTTAGTGCGGAAAGTTTACCAACTCCAGAAGAGCAACAACAACATCTGAGTCGTATGCCACCGCCCCCGCCTTGGCGCACCTTTGGTCTGTCAGTTGAGCAATGGCGTGAAAAAGCAGAATCAAAAAATACCCAAGACATCGTAAGAAAGATTAATCCAAGGGCATTGGGGTTTGTTCCGACCAAGCAAGCGGTAGAATTGGTGAATGCTGCATTGTGTTTACGTCGCCCTTTACTGATTGAAGGAAATCCCGGTACTGGCAAAACATCCTTAGCCTATGCGGTAGCAGCTGAATTGGGACTACCGGGGCCTTACCGCTGGTCAATTGTTTCTCGCACTACTTTGAAAGATGGTCTCTATGCCTACGATGCCATTGGGCGACTACAAGAAGTGTCTTTACTGAGGCAACAAGTTGGTAACACAGAGAAAATTGAAGAACCTGACATTGGTAACTATTTAAGATTAAGACCAATGGGTATGGCATTTCATCAATCTCAACCCCGTAGACCGGCAGTGCTGTTAATTGACGAAATTGATAAGAGTGATATTGATATGCCCAATGATCTCTTACATATATTTGAGGAAGGATTTTTTGAGATTCCAGAACTTTCTCGCTTAAACACGGACTCCCAAAAGGTACTTCCTTACCGCAGTCACAGCAATGATAGTGATGAAAAAGTTTCGGTTGACAAAGGATTAATTCAATGTCAAGAGTTTCCCTTAGTCTTGATGACCAGTAATGAAGCACGGGAGTTTCCACCAGCCTTTCTACGCCGATGTCTACGGTTATCTCTCAAGCAACCTGATACCGAAGAGGGTTTTTATCAAATTTTAGAAAACCGCTTTGATGCCACCGATTTAAAGCAACTGGATCAGCCAGCTCGGAAATTAATCAAGGAATTTTTGACACGGATTAAGGCAAGAGACACAACGTTAGCGACGGATCAATTGTTGAATGCTATCTATTTATTACTACAAGGAGATGACCTGACTGAAGAAAAACGGAAAGATGTATTGAATACTATCTTCAAATCACTGTGAGGTCAGGGGTAAATGGTGAGTGAAAAAAATCAATGGTGGGAAGATGATACAGAAGTGGCAGAGCTGATCTGGTGCTTGGCTCACGTAGATCGTATTGTTGCTCCTCCATTGTCTCAAGACATCAAACCACCAGAGGATTTAGACTATTTGTATCAGGAATCATCCACTGAAAATCCCTCAGACAATTATCCAAAGACTCCTCCCTCAGTAACAGAAAAAGCAGAACAAAAGATACCGATTAGGACTTATCCTAAACCGTCCGACCATGCCCCGACTTCCCCTCAAAAACCCGAATCATCGTCCAGTAATTACAGCTCTCCTATTCGTGTTCCTGACCCCTTTCCCTTACCGAAACCTAGGGAAATCAGTAAAGCACTGTTGCCTTTATCTAAACGTGTTCCTGGACTGCTAGCCAATGAACTGGATATTGAGGCAACCGTTGAACAAACAGCGGAAGCTGATGGATTGCCAATGCTGGCATTTCGTTCTCCCCTAGAGCGATGGTTTGAGGTACATTTATTGATTGATTGCTCCCCTTCCATGGCATTTTGGGGAGATTTAGCAGAAGGGGTGGCAACCCTTTTTCGCTGGCAAGGGTTTTTCCGGGATGTCCGGATTTGGCACTTCGATACAAGAGAACCTACGCCCCAATTGTTTTCAGGTGTTGACCGGATTGAACGGGATGTTCGTAGCCTGATTGCACCAGGAGGACATCGACTCTTTATTGCCTTAACGGATACTTTGGGAAAAGCTTGGTATTCCAGTCAAGCCTTTGAGGTTTTAGCAGAATTAGGAGAACAGCATCCTGTTAGTATTGCCCATGTTTTTCCTCAAACCCTATGGCAGCGCACAGCTCTAGATCAGGCAATTCAACGACCATTAATTGCTCGTCAGCCAGAGTCCCCTAACTCCATGTTAGAAGTAGGAGCTAGGCTTCGTACAACTGCTAGGTTATATCAATTTCCAATTTTCAATTTATCTGTTAACCACTTGAGCACTTGGGCGAATTTTACCACCGGCAGTGGCAGCAATTCGATTCAAGGAGTTTTAATTAGACAGGATATTAGACAGGATAGCTCCGAAACAGCGAAAACGAATCCTACTGAATCAGTGGCGGAAACTCCCGAACAGTTACTGAGAGGATTCTTGGCTAATGCTAGCCCCAAAGCCCGAGAACTTGCGGAAGTTCTGGCTGCTGTTCCCCTGATTCCTCCAGTGATGCGCTTGGCACAACAGTGGTTTTTACCCGATAGC
>NZ_JAAHIE010000543.1:0-4654 GCF_010671945.1 Moorena sp. SIO4E2 | reverse complement strand
AGCTGAGATTCAACACCTAAACTCTTACCTCCAGCAATATCATTAGCAATCTGTTCCACTGAAGCAAGACTTTTATCAGAAGAAGAGAAGCCTTGATTGACAGCGATAAAGTTTGATGCAAAGGTATAGTTGAGCCCTGACTTGAGTTGAATTTTATCCGTACCGGATTGGAAATCCTTAAGTAGAGCGTAATCATTCAGACCCAAAAATCCTTTTCCACCGACATAGTAAGGATTCTTGCTATCTCCCATCACAAATTTATCAGCACCAGCTCCTCCCGTTAAGATATCAATTTCATTAATACCTGGCTTTTTACTGTTGGGATCGACACCTACAATGGTATCATTACCACCGGCACCAGTAATATTGTCACTTCCGGCACCACCAGTAAGTTGATTACTGTTGTTATCACCAATAATGGTATCGTTGCGACCAGCACCCTTGACATTGACAAAGTTTTGGACAGTGCGATTAAGAACTGGACCATTAACAACATTAATCTGTAAACTGTTCTGTTGCAGATTTACGTTCACAGACGCACCAGTACCAGCAGAAGAGGCATCAATCGTATTAGCTTGACCGGCATCCCCAATAATCGTCTCCACTCGGATTAGCTCATCCTGACCAAGACCACTTTTGTTAACGATTCCCGTGGGTAAAAGAGTAATAGCTCGACCGAGACCAGTGTAATCGACAGTATCGTTGCCTTCCTCTCCATCCAGGACATCATTACCACTACTGCCAATGAAATGGTTTTTGCCAGTTCCCCCGAATAGGGAGTCATTACCAGAGCCACCATCCAAGATATCATTACCAGAACTGCCAAACACAAAGTCGTTACCTGAGCCGCCAGACACAAAATCGTTACCTGAGCCAGCGATAACAATGTCATTTCCCTCTTCACCAAACACAAGGTCATTGCCACCGAGTGCTATAATAATGTCATTTCCGCCACGTCCTAAAATTAAATCGTTCTTGTTAGTACCCACTAAAAAGTCAGGATTGGGAGTACCAATAATAAAGTTAAAAGGCCCTGAGATTATAGATTTCGAGGATAAGCTTTGTACGCCTGACTCATTGGGAACTAACTGTTGTATCTGGGTCAAATTTAACTGAATCGGTGTACCAGCAGACTTAGATAAATCGGGGCTAGGAACTACCTGATCCTGAATAGATTGTGGCAGTGACTTGATTAAATCTAGTTCGGATTCTGGAATTAAGTTGGATAATTTCTGAGTTTCAGTTAGTAACGTAGCCATGGTTAATTAACTCTTTTTTTTGGTATGAATCTACCTTAGCGATCGCAGCAGCTATAAAATACCTAATGGTGATTAGGATTTGATTAGGTTTTAGGATTAGGTCAAGGAGTATAGCCTTTATCAAATAGGTGAAGTACACAATAGCAAGGGGAACAGCGGATCTGGGAACAGCGGATCTGGGAAAGGAACAGGGAAAAAATAGGTGTGTGTAGCTCATTAATATGAGAATCGCTCTAGTTATTAATTATTAATAATTGTTTATTGTGACTTGTTACTTGGCAGCACCAGCTTGACCAAAAAAAATATATGTAAGCATTCAGCCGTCAGCCGTGGGCTTTTAGCCCACGCTACGCGAACAGCTGACGTAACAAAGATTAAACGAATGCTTACTTGTTTTATTTAAAAGCTCAAAGCTGATAGCTGAGAGCTGATAGCTGAATGCTTACAAATATATAGCGTTAATCCTACTTATGAGGTAGATTTAATTTTCTTACCCCGACTCCCTCGGTGCGCTTTCCGCATCTAATTATTAAATTCGCCACGGGTCGCACCGCTCCCGACTCCCGCGCAACCCCAAGGGCTAGGTACCTCACCCAATTGAGAACTGCTATGGTACCCCTAACGGGTACTGTCAACTTTTCACAAATCAAGTAAACTAGACTTATCAGTCAATCGGTTATTGGGGGTGTTTAGTTTAGGAATTAAATTAAATTAAACCTAAATTAAACCGAATTTACCTGATAATTACAGCTCTTGAATGGTAAGATTAACTTAGCTGAAAAAAAATCCCAATTTAGCCTTACAAATTTAGGGGGTGCATCTCATTTTTGCTGTTTGATCTAGTGGTGCGTTACGGGACGGACTTTCCCAACACTGGCTACCGATAAAATGAGGGCGAGCCCGTCCCTAACGCACCCTACCCAACTTTTTTACAAATATGAGATGCACCCAATTTAGGGATAGTAATCAGGGTAATTTGCTTACGTAGAGATGTAACAAAAACTGATTTTTTTAAACAGTATATTTATCAACATCGGGGACATCTAGGTTTGGCAAATATATCTAGTAAACGCTCCAAATAGCTACCTTGTTGATTATTTAATTAGTTTCTAGGTAGCTATTTCGTGAGCTTGATTAGGATTCCCTACTATGAAATATAACACCAATCGATTTGAAGATGAACTGTTTATCAAAGCAGCCAAGCTGTGGAATTTAGAAAAGTTGTATACAGAACTAGCTCATAAAAAAACTGTTGCTACAAATAGGAAAATAAAATTGACCCCAGTGGAAAAAGCATGCTTAAGAGGTTTGCTGTGCGGCTATCCTCCTAAAAAAATTGCTGCTGCTCTCCATTGGAGTTGTGGCTCACTTAGCGTTCAACTCACTAAAGGTTTGTATCGGTATGTAGAAAGCTTAACTAATCGGAAATCGAACACCCTAAAAAGTTGGAGAGATATCTCTATATGGCTGGAAGCGGCTGGATACAAAACTCCCCAGCAGTGCCAAGATTGGGGTGAAGCACCACAGATTTCTGCATTCTATGGACGCACTAGGGAACTGAACACCCTTAAGCAATGGATTAGTCTCAAGGGAAGCCAATTGGTAGCAATACTTGGGATAGTAGGCGTTGGCAAAACATCGTTAGCTGCCAAGCTAGCACGAGAGATTCAGGAGGAGTTTGATTATATTATTTGGCGATCGCTATCCTCTGCCCAACCCCTGAAGCAACTGCTGGCACAACTGATTCCATTCCTATCTCACCAGCAGTCATCGGAGTTACCAGAAGACATCAACCTGCTCATGTCTCACTTTCTAGAGTGTTTACGAGAGCATCGCTGTCTAGTAATACTCGATGATGCTGAACAGATTTTAAGCCGTGGCACTTTAGTTGGAAAGTATCAAGCCGGATATGAGGATTATGGTCAACTTTTTAGAAGAGTAGCACAAGAAAGACACCAAAGTTGTTTGCTCCTAATCAGTTGGGAACCACCGCTAGAAATGGAGTTACTTGAGAAAAAAAACTATTCCACTCGTTCATTAACCCTAAACGGTTTACCAACAGAAGATGCTCGGAAACTATTAGCAGCTAATGGTTTGTCTGAACAAGAGCAAGACATGGAACTCATTAAACGTTATCGAGGCAATCCCTTAGGGTTAAAGCTGGCTGTGACAACGATTAAAGACTTTTTTTTTGGTAGTGTATCGGAATTTTTAAGTTGGGAGGAAATGATTGTTCCTGAGCCAATGAGAGCAATGTTAATCGAGCAATTGAATCGGTTAGATGAGTCAGAGAAGAAGGTGATCGCCTATCTAGCTAGGAATCCTACCCCCATTTACATTAAACAATTGCGCCATAGTATTACTTTAGACTATAATTCACAACTTATTTCAGTTTTACAGTCTTTGGAAAGGCGCTCACTAATGGAAAAAATTTCCCACAGTAATCGCACATTTTTTACTATAATTCCTGTAATTAGGACGGTGATTAATCAGCATGAAGGTTGTTTGCTGTAGGGGTTCGGTCTAGGGTAGGTTGAAAGTTGAAAGTTGAAAGTTGAAAGTTGAAGGGTGAAGGGTGAAGGGTGAAGGTTGAAGTTGAAGGTTGAAGGTTGAAGGTCAAGAGTCAACCTTCAACAAAAAACGACTATATAACTTCTAGATAAGTTAACTTTTAATTAACTTAAAATACCTCAAAGTCTGTGAAATCTACCGAGGTGCTGGTGTCGATTGTAGCAAACTGAGCTCCGCTTCCCAGACCACCTGCACTGCCATTCTGGTTGTAGAATAGACCGCCGGTTTCGCTGTTGTAGACAATCAAAGCACCACTACTTTCTACCTGGCTATTATCAGATACAACCGCCCATTCACTGCTATCTAAGCCCCCACTGGAGGTACCAGTGAGCGCAGTGAAGGTGTCCTGTTCCAGACTAATTTTGTCTTGACCTCCGATAAAGTTAGTAATGCTATCGAGACCCAAATCGCTTGAATTGAAAGCTACTCCAGTGTCAAAAGTAAAGGTAGTAATACCGTTGCCACTGATTAGGACATCATTACCATCTCCACCAACCAGATTGTCATCGCCATCACCTCCAATCAGAGTGTCATCGCCAGCATCTCCAATTAGGTTATCATCACCAGCTCCGCCAACCAGGCTATCATTGCCAGCATCACCCCTGAGGTTGTCATCGCCAGCCCCGCCAATCAGGGTGTCATTGCCATTACCTCCAATACCAAGCAAAGGTAACACAGCATTGGTTCCATCGAGAAGGTCATTACCATCACCGCCGTTAAAGACTACCAGCTGTACATCAGTACCGGACAAGTCATTAACAGTTAAGGTGTCATCACCCCCAAGACCATTGATCTCAAACTGTTCTACATCATTGACATTCAGG
>NZ_JAAHIE010000542.1:0-4656 GCF_010671945.1 Moorena sp. SIO4E2 | reverse complement strand
GGAACACACAGGGTTTATGGTATTTGTAAGGCATGGGTTTTACCTCTTGCTGTAATTAATTTCAATCAACACATTTATATAATGTCAGATCTAAATCCCTCTTGGCAGTACCCTTGAGGGTACCTTTGATAAACTGATAATAAGATAGCCTAACCAGGGTAAGCGCAAGAATCAATAAGCTGTAGCTTATTGAGAAAAAAAGGGGCTCATTCTCAACTATTAAACTCTATTGAGAATCAAGTTCTACGAGATTATAGGGGTTTCGAGCCACGATCAACCGATATCCAGCCAATGCACATTATGGGCAATTTTTTCTTGCGCTTACCCTGATAGCCTAACTTAGGTATTATTATCGGTGAACCAATAAATAAAAACTCCTTCATCCTGATTTCAGAATGGAGGATAGAGAGGCAGGGTAAGAGCATCTCAATCAGGCTTGACACAAGGGATGAGAAGAATCTAATCTGTCGCCTGTGAAAACAACTAAGGACTTGAATCATATAGTTATTATCCATAGCAGTGCGCTTCATTTTTTGCCGGAGACTACGTTTGTAAGTTTGCTCACGATCAAGGGCAGTAAGAGCAATGCGTCGCCAAAGAGCGCGCATTACGGGGACTGTGTAAAGAGCGAATACGGCAAGCATCTTCGGCAAAAGTACAGTCGATAGTCCAATGTAGCTCGTTTTCAATGCTCCAGTGTTTTCTAATTGCCGAAGCTAAAACCTGAGCATCACTAGCTTTTGAAGTCAGATAAAACTGAACTTCACGAGTAGTTTTGTTCCACAGACGGCGGACACGAACCACCATCACCAAACTTTGGAGTCCTTCCCAGAGCTAGGGAAGGTGAAATTAACCTTGTGCCGAAACCGGTACAGACCCTGCCCTGGCGTATCTCTGTGCGATGATGACCTTTTTCGATACGCTGGTCATAACTGACCCCTTTGGGTAATTCAAAATTCAAAATTAAAACTTCAAAATAAAGAAAATCATAAATTTTGAATTAATTAATTCTGGGTACAAGCCCCCCGGGTAATTCAAAATTAAAAATTAAAAATTAAAAATCTAGAATTGTCCGAATCATTTTGAATTAATAATTTTGAACTTTGAATTGGAGCGTTCGCGCAGCGTGACCTACGGTCAAGCGAGTTGTGGTCTTCAATCAGTGGCGGGTACAAGCCCCCACTGATTGTCATTTTGCTTTTTGGGCAAAAAGCAATCTCCCTCAAGGAGATGAATTAATGGAAACCTCATTTCCTTTGGATGACCTGAGTGGGAGGGAGAGGGTTACAATCTCCCTCAAGGAGATGAATTAATGGAAACCGGCTCAAAATAAGCTTCTAAAATTTTCCCTGTAAAGTTACAATCTCCCTCAAGGAGATGAATTAATGGAAACTCTTCCCAGTGAATACAATCGTTGTTTTCCCAATAGTTACAATCTCCCTCAAGGAAATGAATTAATGGAAACATGGTTTCTGCAGCTGGAAGGATCCATTAAGAGAGATATCTTTGTCAAAGTTACAATCTCCCTCAAGGAGATAAACTAATCTAAAAACACTGACCCTTAAATACAAAAAAAAGGTAGGCAATGCCTACCTTAAAAATTCACCGTAACTATAGATCTAACAATTGGTGTAATGGTGTTAACAAATTTAAGAAACTGATGCAGTCGCTACTCCCTGCTCCCTACTCCCTAAAACCTAGAACTTTGTACCTCACCCAATTTAAAAATGCTATAGCGTTAGATACCAAGCATTTCAGCCTGTTTCGTCGCCCCTTCAGGTACAGTTGTTACTCAAACGCCTACACGTTCAAGATGGATTCCACACTAGCTTTCAGAGAAAAATCTCCTGCTCCACGATAAGAACGAACCATAACAAAATATTCACCTGGTTCTGAAGGTCGGATACTAATTTTCTCGTCAGGTAAACTGGTATACCCACGATAGTCGAACTCACTGATAGTTGGCTGCAATGCCTTTCTGACATAGAGATCGAAATCTACACCATCCTGTCCATCTAGCTCAAGGCTCAATGAGGTGCCGACCCTCACCCGATATAAGCTAGAATCGCCAGTCTGCTTTAAATGCCCTGAAACCGCCTCTCCTATTTGTAATTCTGGTATGTCTAGCCGCTCTAGGGCATTGAGGATGGCTGGAACATCGATCAGCCCAAACCCATGATCGTAGTCAAAACCTGCCACACCCAAATCTTCGGCAGTTCGGCGCAACAGTTGACGAAGTTCAGCGGGAGAGAGAACCGAAGGAGGATACTTAGTCCGAATCGATGCTACAACACCAGCCGCAACAGGACAAGCTGCTGAAGTGCCACTATCTGCTCGATAAACTCCTGAGCCAACAAAATGAGTATAGGCACAAAGATCGGGTTTTTGAGAGTCGAGATGTCCTGGTCCCTGACTAGAATAGCCAACTCGCTCTTTATTAACTGTCACCCCAGCAATGCTAAGGACACTTGGATGAGAATTCGCACCATAAATGGGTCTGTTAGTAACGCGTTGGCATCTTGGATCAGGACATTCTGCACCACAATTACCAGCAGCAAAAAGAATATCAGCACCAGCATCCTCTAAACTTTCAACAATGATATTGAAAGGATGATTGGGATTATCACTGTAATTGCCAGGATGGCCCACCGGAAAGTCCCAAGAGGGATGAAACATTCCCCAACTATTATTAACTACCAAAGCTGGTTTAGGTTCTGGGGCTGTTGAGAGTATTTGCAGCAAGTTACTGAAAGCTTTGACAGCATCACTCAAAAACCCATCCATTACCGAGCCACCTGGTGTCTGCGATTGGAGAAGGGCATAGTCGAGAAGAGTGCTGTTTGGCGCAGCAATGCAGACATCAAAGGCACACATTGTTCCATGATCGACACGCATATTACCTGGGGTAAGTCCAGATACTGGAGTCCAGCTTTTGCTCGCATCGAATTGAGGTGTTTTACCCTTACTGTTTAGATGGGATAGATTGACTCCGCTATCAACGATCGCCACCATTACGTTAGACCCATCCATTCCTTTTGCTTGAAGTTGTGGAAATTGCAGTAAATTCTCCACATTTCGATGGGTTCCCACTGAAGCAGGTGGACAAATAGCGATCGCACTAATTCGTGGATCTGAAAACACACCAATCCCATTAGGGTCTTGTTCAACTGCCGCTATTAAAGGCTCTAGTGCATCATCTGCCACCTCACCTCTTACCAGATAAGTGGAAACTTCAGGGCGAGCATCAAAGGAAAATAGTTGTCCTACTTCTGTGACTCCAACCTCTTCTCGTCTTTGTCGATTAGGCACCAAAACAGGTGTATAACTTTGATCCAGTGAAAAGCCATCAATAGAAACAGCCTCTGTTGTCATAGTGAAACTCTCGGCAGTCATTGCAGCACGGAGTTCCGGCATAAATCGCATCTGAATTAACACACGCATGTTATTTATCCTCTTCTTCTTGAGATTCTGTGGGAGCTATTTTTATATCACCGTGAACTCCCTTGACTAACGGTTGTATTGCTATCAGTTTTTGAGAATCCATGTCACCCGATACACGGATGACATACAAATCCCGCTTCGGACTTATGAGAATTAGACCATAATCTTCATCAATCTCTAAGTCTTTGATTCCATCTAGTTGCTTCACGGACTCCAAAGAATTGTTAGGAGGCGGTAGATTGAGTGTAATTAAGTAACGCATTTTTCTAGCTTGGTTGACATTCAAGTGGCAAGCTACTTGAACTGTCTCTAAGTGAGCAAAAACTGAATATTCAAAGTAGAACATACGAACAAAAGCTCTTGTACTTTTATTTTTAGAATCCCTACAGCTAGAACAGGGTAAACGCATCTAATTTTTTTATTTCTATATATAGTTTTTAGTGAATTCAATGAACACTATATATAGGAAATTGATTGTCAATAAGCACAATAGCGATGCAGAGGTGCGACCCGTGGCGAATTTAATTACGGGTCAAACGCACCATTACGGTCTTGGGGAGCCAGTGCGGTCTTGGGGGTTCCCCCCATGAGCAACTGGCGTGGTTTCCCCGATGAGCGACTAGATCAAGACAAGGCCGGGTTTATTGAGAACTACCCCCGGTTACCCAACAAGATGCGCTTACCCTGGATAGAGAGGAGAGATAGGACTTAATTTCTGCCCAGAATTTAAAAGCCAGCCGTCAAAGATTCCTAAACAGACTAAGTGGTAACTGGTTCGGCTGGCTCAGTAGCCGCTCCGTTCTCTTCGATCTCCATTTCCTCATACTTAGTAAAGCACTTACGCTTAGCACCTACAGCTAGGTCGAGCACAATCGGTACCTCTAATTTGATCGGAACTTGGAACACACAGGGGTTAGAGTATTTGTAAGGCATGGGTTTTACCTCTTGCTGTAATTAATTTCAATCAACACATTTATATAATGTCAAATCTAACCCTGGCTTGGCAGTACCCTTGAGGGTACCTTTTATGAGGTGATATGATAGTGTTTCATAACTTAGCCTCGGTATTGGTGGGCATTGCTCATTTAATTTATAGGCTCACTAATTTTAATCTTCCTGATCAATGCCCACCCTACGATTTTTATCTGGTTCAGTATTGGTGGGCATGATTATCGCTTAAGGTCTACAATAAAACTCCTCCCTCCTGAGCTCAGG
>NZ_JAAHIE010000541.1:0-4669 GCF_010671945.1 Moorena sp. SIO4E2 | reverse complement strand
CGATGATTCCATTGTTGTTAAGGAAGATAGAGTTGGCATTAATCTTTACCTCCCCTGCTGAATTCTCCTGTTCAAAGCTTCTAGCACTAACCGGTCCATCAGAGACAATTAACTGCCCAGTGGTAATTTCCAACAAATTTCCTGCATCTGGTGTGATTCCCCGATTAAACCGACCATCGGCTGAGGTAAAATTACCAATGGGTTGAACAGTAGAGGAGGTATTGAAACTCAAGTTCCCCGCGTTCCCAAGACCAAAAGTGCTAGCTGAAACTCTTGCTCCATCAGAGACAATTAACTTCCCAGTAGTAATCTTCAAATCTCCCGCATTTCCTGTTGCTCCGGGATTACCTTGAGTAGACAAGCCGCTGACAAACCCACCCGAGGCTGAGGTACCAATCACTTGAACCGTAGAGGAAGCATCCACTGTCAAATTTCCCCCGTTCCCAAGACCAAAAGTGCTAGCTGAAACAGCTGCGCCATCAGAAACAATTAACTCCCCAGTGGTAATCTTCACATCTCTGGCTTTTCCTGTCCCTTCAGTTTGAGTAAACAAGCCGCTGACAATCCGACCCGAGGCTGAGGTGCCAATCACTTGAACTGTAGAGGAGGTATCCACAATCAACTCTCCCCCTTCCCCTTCACCAAAAGTGCCAGCTGCAACTTGTGCTCCATCAGAGACCATTAACTCCCCAGTGGTAATCTTCAAATTTCCCGCTTTTCCTGTGCCTGGAGTTTGAGTAGACAAGGCGCTAGGAAACCGACCCGAGGCTGAGGTACCAATCACTTGAACCTTTTCGGAGGCATCCACTGTCAAATTTCCCCCGTCCCCTTCACCGATTGGGCTAGCTAAAACTTGTGCTCCATCAGAGACGATTAACTCCCCAGTGGTAATACTCAGATCTCCGGAATTTCCTGTCCGAAAAGTTTCAGCTTTCAAGCCGCTGCCCAACCCACCCGAGGCTGAGGTACCAATCACTTGAACAGTAGAGTCCGCATCTACAATCAAATTTCCCCCGTCCCCTTGACCAAAAGTGTTAGTAGTAACTTGTCCTCCATTCTGAAGCAAAAAAAAGTCAGTGTTAATCAGAATGTCTCCCCCATCTCCCGCACCGAAAGTTGAAGTAGAGAGGGTGCTAGGAATTGGAAATCGAGGTCGAATCAACCCATCAATCAATTTCACAGACTCAGAAGCATTCACAGTCACGTTTCCTGCCTTGCCCTCGTCAAAAGCGTTACTTAATACGCTTGCTCCATCCCTAAGGGTCAACTGACGAACATCGATGTTTATATCTCCACCGGGTAATGAGGTGAATGTGCTTGCTCTAACGGTAGAGGTTCTACCAATATCTAACTGTGAACCCCGGATGGAAATTGCTCCGTCGCTGTCTTGGGCAGCCAGGTCATTTTGTTCTTCAACGCTGGTACTGATAAAAGACCTCAGTATTCCGATATCCCGAAAGTTCTCAATACCTTCGTATCCCAAAACCCAACCTTTCCCTTTTGGTGTCAAACTTACTAGACCTGGACCAGCAACACTACCCAGTTCAATCCGACCACCTCGTGCTTCTAGAAAAAATCCTTCTAAGGTAATATCCCTTCCTACAAGAGCTAAAGTTTTACCAGGTTGCACTCTTAGCCCTAGTCCTTGAAAGAAACTCTGGAAACCACTAATTCCTTGTGCCCTAATACTGCCTGAGTTTTCTCCATATTGCAAACCAAGAGGCCCCTTAATCGTTAACAGAGGTGGAGCATCTGGGTTGGTGGCGCTGAATTGAAAACCATTGTCAAACACCACGCTGTTGGCAGTACTCCCAAAAAATGAGCCTCCCAAATCTAGGCTGCTATTGGGACCAAAGACAATACCGTTGGGATTTATCAGAAATAAGTTAGCATTTCCCAACACTCCCAGAGTCCCTAAAATATTGGAAACATTACCTCCAGTTACCCGACTCAGGATGTTCTCAATTCCAGCCGGATTAGCAAAATAAACCCGTCCCATCTCACCCACATTAAAATCTGAAAAGCTGTGGAAGAGATTACTGTCTCTAATCGCGCCACCTTCAATTAAATCTGCTAGGGCACCCTTAATAGTCACATTGGGCGTTACCACAGACCGTTCATTACCGAGGGTATTATCTGGAGTAATTTGCCCTAATGCGGTAGTTGCAGCCAGTAGAGAACACAGAACAAAGGGACTTGCTTGCAGAAGTCCGTAAACCACAGCTTTCATGTTAATCAATCAAAATGCTCCCGATGTCTGGGATTATTTCATAAAATACCTGTTGATTCTGTTAAGTTTTATTAGGTAGGGTGGGCAAAGTAATCTATTCGTGACGAATCAAAACAAGCAAACGGTTTTTCCGTAAGCATTCAGCCGTCAGCTGTCAGCCGTCAGCTAAAGGCTCACCCTGGGCGAACAGCTTTTTGGCACATGCCACAAGCGCTGTGACTTTACTCAGATTAAACTTTTGCTTACCTGTTTTATTCAAAAGCTGTTCCCTTAGCTTGCCGATAGCCCATAAGTAGGGTAGGGTGGGCAACGTAATCATTTAGTGACCAATCAAAAGAAGCAAACTGTTTTTGCCCACCCTACAAGCTGAATCCTTAGCTGACTTGCCGATAGCCCATAAGTAGGGTAGGGTGGGCAACGTAATCATGTAGTGACCAATCAAAATCACCAAACTGTTTTTGCCCACCCTACTCAAAGTAGAGTAGGGTAGGGTGGGCAACGTAATCATGTAGTGACCAATCAAAATCACCAAACTGTTTTTGCCCACCCTACAAGCTGAATCCTTAGCTCACCTTATAATCAGAAATCGTCTCAATCCACACCCTAGCCCCACATTTTAATGGATCATCTGGACGATACATCACCCGACAGGGGCCATTGACTTCTACCGTATGACCGTAAGTATTTTTAGAACCCCGTTTCACCGTGATCACAGGGTTGCGCTCCCCGCTCTTGAGATTTTGGCGAATTACCTTCTGATTAACGTGAATCACAGCCTTAGTGTACTCCGTGCGCTTTGACCAATTCCGCTTCGGTCCGCGAGTACCAGGAGTGACCACCGGCATACCATCAAACAGAGGAATCACCCAAGTCCTACCCACCTTATAAGCCCCCTTCACTCTGCCTTTGCTCAGCAGGAAACGGACGCGAGTGGCAGAAACACCTAGTAATTCAGCGGCTTGGGCGGTAGAAATCATCATGGCAGCAAAACCATTGCTTTAACGTTACTGTTAACTTAACACAAATTCTCATAAAATGCAAGGGGTTAGAAAAACTATTGCAGCGATGCAGCGCGGTCTTGGGGGTTTCCCCCACTCGCTATTGCATCAAGACATTGACACTATCTTTAGCTAGAGAGTGGTAAGGGTGGTAAGAGGGGTTAGAAAAACTGTTGCATTAACGCTATAGCAGAAGTCAGAAGTCAGAAGTAAAACTATTGCTATACTTAGCTTTGAGACTTTTGTCATGTCCTAACTGCCCTGGCGACTGCTATATCTGAGTTTAGGGGTTTTAAGGGTGGTAAGAGAGGAAAAAGTTTAAAGGGTCACAAAAACTGTTGCACTGACACTATCTCTAGCTAGAGGGTGGTAAAAGTTGTAAAGGTTGTAAGTGTGGTTTTAGTGGGAAAAGGGGTCAGAAAACTGTTGCACTGACGCACTGATGAGCAGCCCATATTGCGATCGCGTAGCGGTGCCTGCGGCACATCGCAGAGAACCGGTATGCGATCGCGTTTACAGAACCAGTATGCGATCGCGTAGCGGTGCCTGCGGCACATCGCGTTTACAGAACCAGTATGCGATCGCGTAGCGGTGCCTGCGGCACATCGCAGAGAACCGGTATGCGATCGCGTAGCGGTGCCTGCGGCACATCGCAGAGAACCGGTATGCGATCGCACCAAATACAACTAATACAATTCTCGTTACTGTTCCGATCTCCCCATCTCCCCATCTCCCCATCTCCCCATCTCCCCATCTCCCCACTCCCGATTACCGATTACCAATAGTTTCTCTAAAAGCTGGACGTTGAGACAAACGCATCACATAATCAGCAATAGCTGGATACTCTTTCAAATCCAAATTTACCAGTATTTTGGCATAAGCTAAATAAGAGCCTACTGCAATATCCGCCACACTTAAATTATCCCCTAACAAAAACGGTTTATCCGTTAATAGTTCATTTAGTGGCTTCAACAAACTGGAAGTTTCTTTCTCCCGTCTATCGTCCAAAAACAATTCTAGTCCTAAAGTAGCATTAGCAAACAAAACCCACTGCAAAATCTCCGACTGTTCTTCCAGAGAACTAGGGGTTTCTCCATACTTATTAGCTAAGTAAACCAAAATCGCTCCCGACTCCCAAAGTTTGAAGTCCCCATCTACAATTGCTGGCACTTTCCCCATTGGATTAATCGACAAGTATTCCGGCTGTTTATGCTCTCCAGCTTTCATATCCAGCAAGATATACTTATAGGGCACTCCCAACTCCTCAAGATACCACTGCACAATCGCAGCTCGGCTCCGAAGAGCACCATAAAGTAGTTGTGCAGATGATTGACTGACTTCAAAATTGTCATGACTACTGAATTCTGACTCTTGAGTAGGATAAGACATTGTTATAGATCTAGATTCGTTTACCTTAGAAGTATTAAATGCACTTTGCCCA
>NZ_JAAHIE010000540.1:0-4676 GCF_010671945.1 Moorena sp. SIO4E2 | reverse complement strand
ACCTCTAATTACGACCCTGACCCAGCCATGGCCTCCCGCAAACAACATCAGAAAAGGTACTATCGACTCGAATTTAAGGTAAAAACCTACGATTATGCTTTTCATTAAGTTTTGTCAGTCAACCAGGATCGTTACACTCTTGACGTATCAATCGTTTCAATCGCTATCGTCGCCCCCCCATGTCCGTCAGTCAGCTGAAAATCTGTAGAAATCCTGAACTCTTTCACCTGGCATTACAGCTAGGTTTGAGCGCAATTCAGAATCTGATAGCGCAGTTTTTGAGAAACTATTGGGGAGACTGCTAGAAAAATCGGAATGCGTTCTAAAGTTGGACGGTACTGTATTGTTTGATTGACACCTGAAAGACACTCAATTCCGACTTCACTGGCAATATGAGAAATGGAGCCAACATCGTAGAGCATCGTATTAGCGGCAAGAAAAGCTAATGCCTGACCCGTTAATACCCGCAAAAGGCTATAGGTTGCACAGCGATAGAAAGTCGGTGTGTAGGTGACCATTCTATTTTGAGCCCGGGGATAAGTTCGCGAACAAAAAATGATTTCTTTCTCTTCTGGGTCAGGCTTTGGGATGGGCATTTTTTCCCAGTTCCGGTAAACACCTTCTCCTGTAGCTGCATAAAAACTTTCACCAGAAGCCGGAAAGAGCACCAGAGATTCTAGAAATTCATTTCCTTTCATCAACCCAATAGCAATACTATACTCTTTCTTGCCTTCTAAGAAATTTGCAGTTCCATCAATCGGATCAATAACCCAAGTAAAATCAGATGTTTTTGAACTGTGTTGGGGTTCCCCTTCTTCATACAAAATCCGATGGTCCCGATAGTGCTCTGTAATCATTGTGATCAGTTCAGCTTGTACTGCGAGATCCACTGAACTGACCGGGGTTCCATCCGGTTTTGTCCAAGTTGTTGGGGAGTTCGTAACTAAGGGTAGCACTCGCTCCTCAACCTGGTTTTGTAAACTTTTGAGATAAGTCATTGCCAGAGATCCTATTAAATCATATATTCTCCACCATCAATGATAAATTTCTGGCCGTTGATATAAGCGGCTTCTTCCGAGATTATGAATGCTACCAACACAGCCACTTCGTCCGGTTTCCCCAAGCGATTGAGGGGAATATTTCGTTTTGAGAGTTCATAGTCTTCTTGAGTATCAAGCTGAAATCGTTCGATGGTTTCTCTCGTGCGAGTAAAACCCGGAATCACAGAATTGACCCGAATATCTGGTGCTAGTTCTTTTGCCAAACAGCGCGTCATTACCAGCAACCCTGCTTTGGATGAACAGTAGTTTACGCCATTTTTTCGACCTGATATGGCGGTAGTTGCTCCAATATTGATAATATTGCCTTGCAAATGTTTAGCCTTCATCAGTCGAGCAACGGCACGAGAGACTAGAAAAGCACCCTTAAGATTGGTATCAATCACCCGATCCCATTCTTCCTCGGTCATTTCTAGGAAGGGTTTGTCAATGTTCATTCCGGCGTTATTAATTAAGACATCCACGCCACCGTAAGCCGCATCAACTTGTTGAACCATCGATTCGACTTCTTGGGAGTTGGAAATATCGGCACGAACGAGCATAGCTGTTCCTGACAGGGCTTTAATGTCTGCTACTGTTGCTTCAGCACTTTGAGTATCGCTTAAATAGTTAACAGCGACGTTATAGCCGAGGGATGCTAACTTTTTGGAAATAGCACTTCCAATTCCCTTACCACCTCCGGTCACTAGGGCTGTTTTCTTGTTAATTTCCATGTGATTCCAATCAAGTAGCCAGTAGAACGTAAAGTTCTACCGACTTCTGTTTAATCTTTAGAGGTTATCTTTAGAGGGCATCGAGTTTTTGCTTCAACTCTACGGGATCATCAGTGCGAGGACTGACCCAGCTATCGGGTTCGTATAACTCGGTTGATTGATCTTTACCGCGTCCGCAAGAGAGCATAGCAATTGTCTGGTCTTTCTGGAATTGACCTTTTTCTGCCAATTGAATCAGACCAGCAAACCCAATTAAATTAGACAATTCTAAATCGGTTCTCAAAGTGAGTCCCCGGTTTTGGAAAGCGTCTACCAAAGGTTGGGCTTTTTCTTTGACGTAGTCTGGATCAACATGGGTAATAATGCCGTTGGATTCTTGCAGACATTTGTAAAGTTCGGGATAATTTTTGACCGGATTGGTGGAATTGAGCGTTGGCTCAAATAAATGCTCGGCGAATGTTTTCGGCAAATCATCTTCAGTGAGGGTGGTTCGTCCGCTACTGTAGGCACGAGACATCACACTCATTTCCTCAGATTGGATGCAGATAATCCGGGGAATGTCTTCTGGGCGTTCTAAACCAAACTTAACCAGATTCTTATGCCCTCGGAGGTAGCCAATTGGCCCCATACCACTGGCAATAGTCTGTACGAAAAAGTCATATTTGGGCAATTTGCGAAATAGCTCGTAGGCGACTGTGGCATAAGGCTCTGTGCGATCATGCAGAGGGGCGATCGCATTTAAACCATTTTCCTTCGCAAACCGCTTGGCATAGGGACTAATTTGGGGGTAGTAGTCATCCACGTAGATGATGTAGTTGTTCTTGTTCTTCTTAATATGCTTGGTATTTTTGTAGTGACATTTTCCCGGCATAAAGAAGTAGGTTGTCAGTCCTAAATGAGCCGCGTAATGAGTATAGGTTCTTCCTGTATTGCCGGTAGAATAAAATACCAGGTTATCCAATCCCAGTTCTTTGCAGCGGCTGATGATTAGAGAGGCTTCCCGGTCTTTAAACGTACCTGTGGGGTTTTTCTCACTATCCATGAGTATATAAAGCTTTGCTCCATTGAGCAAGGGGCTAAGTTCTTCAAACTCTATTAACTCGCTAGCTCCCTCTCCAAGCGTGACGATATTGCTCCTATCCTGTAGAGGCAACAAGTCAAAATCCTGCCAAATACTGTCGTACTCAGAGTAGATGCTACCGTTATATGACCCTTCAAAGACGTACTCTAGTCGGCTACCACTTTGTTTACCAGCAGCGACCATCTCATCGAGTCCGTATTCTTCGTTGTAATCAGGGTTCAGTCCTCGTTGGAAAGCTCTAAGCTCGTTACCTACCATAGCTTATGTAACCATTGATACTTCAAACGCCTTTTTGATTATATATCCTGTGTAACTCAGAGCTTGTAAAAAAAAAATTGATATAAAGATAACTTATGAAGTCGTTATCTGGCAAGGATCTTCATAAGTTATCTTTAAGAATTGACCCGAGAAGCTACAACAGCGTACAACTTGCCGAAAAACTCTGTCGGAAACGGCAAGTTGACCAAAGTCGCTGAGTATCTACGTCAGATCCTCAAAAAAAGGGGGTGATTTGGAAACGGATGCGAGTGAGTCATCAAAAACGGCAAGATCCACATCAGCGGCTGGCTAAGAAAAACGACCTCGAAATGCTTGAACTAGCGGCTGCTGCCGATGAGCTTGACTTGCAAAACCCTTGACGAATCGGGATGCTGTTTGTGGAGTGCCGTCAGCTATAGCTATTACTTTAAAGGAGAGCAGAAGCGGCAAGAACAGACGAAAAAACGAGGCAAACGATTAAGTGTGTTGGGTTTGTGGCAACCGTTGGTGAAATTTATATGCAGTTTCGTGTTGGGGAGTTGGAAAAGTGAAGACTTTATCAAACTGATGGAGCAACAAGCCCAAGTTGCTGGTGAAATTTACCAACGTACGGGTCGAATCCGTGTTATCATCCTCGTGCTTCGGCTCGATTCATACCAGTAAAGCTGTAAAGCAGAAACTTCCCCAATGGCAAGCGATGGGACTTTATTTGTTCTTTTTGCCACCTTACTGTTCCGTTCCGGAACCCCATTGAGTTGGAGTGGGAGCATCTTAAGCGGGATCAATTGGTCGCTCAGATGTTTGAATCGGAGTCGGAATTAGCTTACCAGGTGAGTGTAGGACTTGAGGCTCGAGGAGAGCGCAATGGACATAAGGTTGAATATGTCAACCTGCGAGGTATGAAATAATCCTTTACAAACATCTCTTTTTTTCCCTGGGACTACTTAATAGATAGTTAAGTTGAGGTGATTGACTGCCTTATTACTTAGCTAAGTAATAGCTTTACTACCAAAGCTATACCAAAAACCAGTAAACCCCCAAGCTGTTTGATACTTGGGGGTTTACTGGTTTTTGGTCAACAACCCAAAGGGGTGATAACCAAAAATGAGGTGGCCAAGGCTCTGGGAGTAACCACTAGGACATTGAGGAACTGGGAGGCGGCAGGCAAAATAAAGGCGACCAAGAACAAGAAGGGCAGGAAAATCTATGATCTTGATTCGGTGGTTTACGAGGATTGATTGGAGTTGCTTTCCGGAAAGCAATAAGGGAATTCTACACGAGAGTTGACTGGTTATGATTCAGATATGGTCAATGATACAGCCAAAATTACTCCTATAAACTCTTTCACACTTTCCGGAAAGCAGTCTAAGAGTGGAGATAGGCAAATAAGGCGATCGCCCACCTAACAACCTCATCTGCACACTAAACACAGAGGTGCCCTAGGGCGTGTCATCAAATAGGTGTCAATCCAGTTTAAAATAGATAAATTCTTGGCGAGTTGAGTAATTTCAGGAGTGGTACAATGACGCGCCGCTATGCTTTGCGGAATGACCAGTGGGAACGCAT
>NZ_JAAHIE010000054.1:22507-24526 GCF_010671945.1 Moorena sp. SIO4E2 | reverse complement strand
AGAATCGAATGGTCTGGCACATCGTTTTTGAGTATATCTAAGACTACTGCTTCTGCTTCTTTATCAGCTGCAGTGACTAAATCTCCAGGACGACCTTTCTCTTCTACAGTTTTGAGATTGCCCCAGTAAGTTTTCAAAACATCACCAGCAGCAGTGGCAGCTTTAGCGGCAATATCAAGGAAAGTTTGTAGTTGTTCGGAGGTATGTTCTGTCATTGAGCAGATAACCTGTAGTTTATGAATTAATTCGGTAAGCAGTCAGCAGTCAGCGGTCAGCGCTCAGCTTATTTTATTCAAAAGTAACTCAACTAGCTTGGCCATCAGCCGTAAGCAGTCAGCGGTCAGCTGTCAGCTTATTTTATTCAAAAGTAACTCAACTAGCTTGGCCATCAGCCGTAAGCAGTCAGCGGTCAGCTGTCAGCTTATTTTATTCAAAAGTACCTTAACTAGCATGGCCATCAGCAGTCAGCGGTCAGCGGTCAGCTTATTTTATTCAAAAGTACTGATTGCAAGTAGCCCATAGGCTGATAACTGATAGCTGATAACTGATAGCTGATAGCTAATTGCTGATAGCTGATAACTGATAGCTGATGGCTGATAGCTGATTGCTGATGACTAATAACTAATAACCACTAAGGATTTTGACGGCGAAATTCTGCTGGTGTCAAGCGCAAAGGCTGATCTGGGTTCCAAATCCCATAGCCCATAATTCTGGCATATTCTTGAGCATGGGCTATTTTATCATCATATTTGTTATTAGGAACTAGGGGTGAAGCTAAGGCACAGCCCTGAGCTACCAACTGCTCATTGACCAACACACCATCTAGCCATACATAGGCTAACCAGCGGCTATAGCGGTCTTTTTCCTCGACATCCAGCTCCAAAATAACCGATTGTTGATCACTAGTTTCACTGAGGATCTTCTTTAAGCAGGTTTTTGCCTGATCTCCCCAAGGCTTTTGTTTCCAGCTTGGTGCCTGAATACCAATCATCCGGATTCTTGCCATTAATGGTGGATCTTGATTGGTGATCAACACATCCACCGTGTGTCCACTGATCACCTTTTGCACTTGAGCTTCAATCTGGTTGGGGACATTTGTCAATTGGCATCCCCCGAGCAAGAGCAGAAAGCAACTAAGGAGGCTCCCCGCTCTACTGTACCTCTGCTTGGCTAGTTTCCTAATCCTCATCCAGTGGCAGCCCAAACCGAACCTTACCTTTAGCAAAATATCGACCGAACTGAAGTTCATACACTTCATCTTCATCCTGAGTCTCTACCTCTAGGTCTGACCGGGGATAACTCACACACAATAGAGCATAGCCTTGTTCCCGCAATTGTGGAGATAGTCCCATGGCTTCCGGTTGGTAGACTTTTCCAGCCAACACTCGCACTGCGCAAGTGGTACAAGCTCCATTGCGGCAGGCAAAGGGTAGCTCCACACCCTGGTTTTCTGCGGAATGCAAGATATAGCGGTCAGTTGGCACGTTTACCTTGTGCTTAGCACCAGTTTGGCGATTATGAATCTGAATGGTGTACGATTGAGTCATTGACTTCCTATATAATTTTCTGTATAATCAGAAATCGGGCGATGAGTTGAAAAAGATTCAAAGCTCTAACTGAATACTTTACCTGGAGAGGTGGCCGAGTGGTTGAAGGCGCAGCACTGGAAATGCTGTTTAGGGGCAACTTTAACGAGGGTTCGAATCCCTCCCTCTCCGTAGCAATTCAATCAATACTATCAGTATGCTGGCGTGAGCATTCAGCAGTCAGCGGTCAGCGGTCAGCGGTCAGCGGTCAGCGGTCAGCATTCAGCGGTCAGCGGTCAGCGGTCAGCATTCAGCGGTCAGCGGTCAGCGGTCAGCATTCAGCGGTCAGCGGTCAGCATTCAGCGGTCAGCGGTCAGCGGTCAGCGGTCAGCATTCAGCGGTCAGCGGTCAGCGGTCAGCATTCAGCGGTCAGCGGTCAGCGGTCAGCATTCAGCGGTCAGCGGTCAGCGGTCAGCATTCAGCGGTCAGCGGT
>NZ_JAAHIE010000054.1:0-22497 GCF_010671945.1 Moorena sp. SIO4E2 | reverse complement strand
TCAGCGGTCAGCGGTCAGCGGTCAGCATTCAGCGGTCAGCGGTCAGCGGTCAGCATTCAGCGGTCAGCGGTCAGCGGTCAGCATTCAGCGGTCAGCGGTCAGCGGTCAGCATTCAGCGGTCAGCGGTCAGCGGTCAGCAGACCTAACAGAGATTAAACCAATACTTACCTGGTAAGCCTATGCGCTACGCGCATAAGCTGATAGCTGATAGCTGATAACTGATAGCTGAATGCTGATAGCTGAATGCTGATAGCTGAATGCTGAATGCTGAATGCTGAATGCTTACCGAAATACAAACCTAAAAGTCATTTAAGACCGCTATTGCCTATAAAATTATTGAAGATCCCAATTATAGAGCATCTAGCTGTAAGCCTGAAATGAAGCAGTTGATTCAAGGTCTGCATCAATTCCAGACCAATTACTTCGAGACCCACCGAGACCTATTTGAGTTACTGTCTCACGGGCAGCATCCCAGAGTACTATTCATCACCTGTTCAGATTCTCGCATTGACCCGAGTCTGATTACTCAAACTGAGCCTGGTGAAATGTTCATCATCCGCAATGCCGGGAATATCATACCGCCTTATGGAGCAAGTAATGGGGGTGAACCAGCAGCAGTAGAGTATGCTATTTATGCCTTAGGCATTAATGAAATTGTCGTATGCGGTCACTATCGCTGTGGAGCGATGAAAGGTTTACTGAAAATCGACAAGCTAGAAGAGGACATGCCAGCCGTTTACCAATGGCTCAAGCATGCCGAAGCCACTCGCCGGATTATCAAAGAACACTATCAAGACTATGAAGGTGATGAACTCCTGAATGGGGCGGTGGAGGAAAACGTCCTTAACCAACTACAAAATTTACGTACTTACCCAGTTATTCAATCTCGACTCAGAAGTGAGGAAATTCGGCTTCATGGCTGGGTCTATAAGATAGAAACGGGAGAGGTTCTGGAATATAGTCCACTGCAAAAGCAGTTTTTACCCCCTCAAACCCAGTTTTCAAGAGGAGCATGGATAACACCTCAGCAGCAAGCAAGAATTTATAAAGGTTCTCCGGAATAAACTCTAAACTAAGTAATAATAAACCAGAAAAAAAGTAGATGCAACCCTGATTAGAGGTGCTATAATCCAATTAGCGTCATTTGTACTCTTAGCCTGTGGTAAACTGTTGTCAGTAAGTCGTCAACAGTTTACAGCCAACAGTTAAATCAGCTTCTTAGTTTACAACAACCTATTTGCAACCCTATGTGTAGATGCCCTGATAGCTTATTCCCGTTGGACTAGTTATTGTCCTACCGTCTTTCTAACGTTAGTCAACACAATATCCGAAACTAGCTCGTATATAAAACGGCCTCTATAGTGCCGAGATTTCGGTTTTGATATTACTATAGTAAAAGCTATTTGAGGATTAGGATAACCGTATAATTGCGGAATTAGTTGAATAGCCTAATTGGGAACATTGGGCAATTTTACGGTTCTTTTGGTCATGGGTAATGGGTTACAGGGAGTAGGGAGTCGGGATTAGGGAGCAGGGAGTAGGAAGCAGAAATATGTCTTAAGCTTTACTTCGATTGCTATATCTTTGGTTATTTCAGTATTAGTCGCGACGGGGAAATTGAAAAGCGGAGGAATAATAGCCAATGGAAGAATTAATGACTCTCAAGGAATTACTCTACGAAGGCAAAATCCCTGAAGCCCTGGAACTGATTGAAGAATTGGAGGAGATGAGCAAATCGGATAAACTGAATAAACTATTTAGCTATGGAATTATTCTGCTGTTACATCTAATTAAAAAAGCTGCTGAAAAACGGACGACTAAATCTTGGGAAGTATCAATACGTAATTCTGTTAAACAAATTCAACGTACTAATAAGCGCCACAAGGCTAAAGGAACTTATCTAACGGAAGAGGAATTATTAGAAACCTTAAGAGATGCCTATGAATCCGCACTAGACCGCGCTTCATTAGAAGCATTTGAAGGAAGTTATGAAGCTGAAGAAATTGCTAAAATGGTGGAGCGCGAGGAAATCATAAAAACAGCAATGGATTTGATTTTATAGGGCTATCAGCATATGCGCTACGCGCACGCGTGCGCGTTCAGCCGTCAGCCGTCAGCAATCAGTTATTAGCTATAGCGCTAGGCAAAAGGCAACAGGCAAAAGGCAAAAGAGAACCGGAGTTTTATTGTCCAATAAACAAAGAACTTCTAGGTTTACATCTCATTTATAAACGCGCTTATCAGCGATCAGCAATCATAAATCCGTGTAGGAATTGTTATCATTCTTGATGCCCTATTCCCTATTCCCTACTCCCTACTCCCTGTTCCCGGCTGACGGCTGACGGCTGACGGCTGACCACATTCCCTACTCCCTACTCCCTACTCCCGACTCCCTTTGCTACAAATATTAGCATTGATCACATGGTCAAACTTAACTGAGAGCCAAGGGATGTCTTAGATACTTCAATCCTGGTCTGAAAGGCTTCTTTAAACTGAGGCATATGAGTCACGGTTAGAATACAAGCAAAATCGGATGCGATCGCATTAATTGCTGCAATCAATCGCTCACACCCCTCGGCATCTTGGGTGCCAAACCCCTCATCCACAATCAACATTTGCAACGATGTTCCTGAGCGTTGGGCCAACAGTTGTGCTAATGCCAGACGAATGGCAAAATTAATCCGAAATGCTTCACCACCGGAATAGGTTTCATAAGGTCGAGTACCAGTGGCATCAGCAATTAAAATATCTAAGGTATCAATCAGCTTAGTTTTTTTCTTAGAAGACCGACTCCCGGCCTTTTGGGTCACAATTTGGATGTGTAACTGATTCCCAGTCAGTCTAGCCAAAATTTGATTGCTTTGGGCTTCTAGTTGAGGCAAAATATTCTCTATCATTAGAGCCTGGATGCCATTTTTGCCAAATGCGATCGCTAATTCCTGATACACCCGATATTGCCGCTGGAGTTGTTGGAGCTTTTCGAGTTGCTGTTGATACTGACTTTGCAGGGATTCCAGTTGCTGCAACCGTTGTTGGAGACGCCCCTGCTGGGATAGTTGTTTATCCATTTGCTGTCGGCGCTGCTTCATCCCCTGTTCTAAAGCTTGGAGGTCTCTAGTGACATCAGGACTTTGTTCCATTTGCTTGACAATGTCCTCAATTTGTGTATTAACCTCCTTGAGATTAGAGCGTCTGCTCTGGAGGGTTTGAGTTAGGCTTGCCAAGCGTTGACCGACTTGGGGCTGTTGCTCTTGGGCAGTTTGTAATTCCTGATAAGGCAGTTGCCAAGATTGGGCTTGACGCAACGAGGCTCTAACCTGATTATGAGCATCCAAGTTATAGCCAATCTCAGCTATGTATCGATCCAGCTGATCCAATTGCTGCTTCAACGGGGAATTGGTTTGTAACTGATGCACTGAGGCTTGAAGAGTATCCAGCTTTCGAAGCAGCTGTGGTTTCTGGGCATCAATTTTTTTCTGACGCCGCCTTGCTTCTTCTAGCTTAGCCGAGTGGATTTCAGCCCAGCGCCAGCGGTCTACTTCCCCCCGTGCTAGAGCATGGGTTTGTTCATCGTAGTTGAGCTGTTGGATTCGGAGGTCGAGTTGCCTGAGTTCTTCGTGTAATTCTACCCCATAACCAGGAATACTAAGGGATTGTTGCAGTTCTTTCTTTTCCTCTGATACTTCATAGAGTCGGTCGTAAACTTCGTCAGTGGCTTCTAGTTGTGCTGCTAGTTGTCCCCGTTGTTCTAGCAACTCTTCATAAGGAGAGAGTTGTTTGGAAATTTGGGAGTATTCATGGCGCAACACCTGAAGTTCTCGTTCACAAACTGTTAGCTGCTCTCGTACTACCCAGAATTGATCTTGAACATCCTTGTGCTCAGCAGTAGTTTTCTGAATCACCCGGTCAGAATGGGCTGCATCTAGAGGCTGCTCGCATAAGGGACAAACCGCGTTCTGAACTTGCAGCAATTGGATTTTTTGGATCAGTTCCCCCAGTAATTTTTCATAGCGACGTTGGTTTTCGTGGAGGCGTTCTCGAAAGCCTCGACGTTCTAGTCCTTTGTCCTGTAACCGAGACAGGTAGACCCGCTTTTTCTCTAATTCCCCAAGTTCAGCCTCTAACTGCAGTGCGGCCTGTCTCAGCTGAGGTGTTGTTGCTACTTGCTGGGATAACTGTTTTTCAGAAGAAACCAGTTCTTCTAATTTGGCACTGAGTCTGGCTTGAACCCGGTCAAGTTCGCTTTGGATAGACCCACGACGTTGCAACAAGGGAGAGACTTCTAGTTGTAAATTATCTAGCTGCTTGAGCCGTTCACGAACTTGCTTAAGTTGTGCGAGGGCTGTAGCCACTTGCCCTGAACGGGAGAGGGTATCTTGAATCTCTTGCTCTTGAGTACCCAAGGCTTCTAGTTGAGCTTGGATATCACGGATTTGCAGATTAAGTTGATTAATTTGTTGATCGAGCTGCTGTTGGAGTTGTTGTCGTTGCTGTTGCGCTTTCTGATAAGTCTGTAATTTGGCGGCAAGACTTTCTTCAAGTTCTTGTAGCTGGAGGTATTCGGCATAACCAGCAGTAATTTGTTGGTCTTGAGAGAGTAGTTCAGAAAGTTGTTGTTGTTGAGCAACAGCAGTAGCAATGTCTTGTTGTATGCGATCGCAATCTTGAGTGAGATTGAGATATTGTGTCCTAACAAAGTTCAGCTGTTGTTCCCAGCTATTCCGCTGATGTCCGATCGCTTGTAGTTTTTTGAGTTGTTGGGCGTCTTGGTCTTGGTCTTGTTGCAGCTGGTGTAAGGCAGTTTCCAGGGTAGCTGTTTCCTGTGCGATCGCATCCCGTTCTCCCAGTTGTTCCTTAATACCCTGCAAACTTTGCTCTAGCTGTTCTACTTGACCTTTCAACTGCTTTGACAAATCCTTGGCCTGGTCTGCCAATTTTTCGTATTGGTCTAGTTTGAGCAAATCTGCCAGAATTTGTTTCCGTTCACTGGGACGCCTGACCATAAACTCATCAGCTCGACCTTGACGCAGGTAAGAGGAGTTGATAAAGGTATCGTAATCTAGCTTCAGATTCGCTATTATTAATAATTGAGTTGCTCGTACTCCTTTCTGGGTTAAAGACTTAAAACCATTTGGTGTTTCCACTTGAAACTCTAGGGAAGTCCCCTGTTTCCGATGGCGAGTCCGAATAATTCGATGGGTTTGTTGATTATTTTGAAAAATAAAGTCAACTCGGACTTCCTTCGCCCCAGTATGGATGATATCGTTTTCCGAAGCAACACGGCTTTGTCCCCAAATCGCCCAGGTAATGGCTTCTAGCAGGGACGATTTCCCGGCTCCATTCTGACCACAAATACAGGCAGTGTGAAGACCCCGAAAGTCTAGAGTTGCGTCGCGGTAGCTGAGGAAGTTTTTTAGAGTTAGTTGGATCGGAATCATCTAGGTTCCACAAGCCTCACACCGTTAATACTTTCACGCATCAGTATAAACACACACTTTGCATAGTGTAACGACGTATATATCAGTTTTCTAGGTCTTGAACACTCATTTTTACAAAAGTTAATAAATACTCAGTAAGCAAAAATTCTTAGCTAGACCGTCATTTGTCAGCGGTCAGCGGTAAGCAGTCAGTGGTCAGTGGTCAGCGGTCAGCGGTCAGTGGTCAGTGGTCAGTGGTCAGTGGTCAGTGGTCAGTGGTCAGTGGTCAGTGGTAAGCCGTCAGCCGTTGGCCAATGGCTGAGAGCTGAGAGCTGAGAGCTGAGAGCTGAGAGCTGAGAGCTGAGAGCTGATTTGGGGGTAACCATGTTCCATGGGGAACTCGATCAGGCGTACTATTAATCTAAGTAGGATTAATCTAATCGGATACCGAAACTAGGGTAAACATTATGTCAAAAGCTACGGTGCAATATACAACCAAGGATTTAAAGGAACTCGGCTTCATCGTTGAAGTCCCAGGCAGAACCGACAATGCTAAAAACAGAGCCAAAGCTATCCAAGAGATTCAACGGCGCATGGAAGACTCAGAAGACACTACGGTCAATGAGGATAGCTTTGCCGATGGCTTAAGTGCTGACGATTTGATTTTAGTTGAGCCACTAGCTACCGGTAGTACAGATGGTGAGGAAGCAGAGATTATTCAGTCAGTAAAAGCGATCGCATCTTTAGCAAGTTTAAGGGTCAACTTGGAACAAGCTTACCAACAAGCGGTGGAATTACGGCCAGTGATCGAAGCCTTATTTTCCCCAGACCCCCTGACACCGGAACATATGAAACTGGCAACGGATAGAAATTTTGCCAAAACCTTAACAAAATTTGCTGAAGCCAAAGCAGCTCACGATCAGTATTTGCCCATTGCCAAAGAGGCTTGGGAAATATTAGAACCCGCTTTGCCACCATCTCAGCATCAAGCTAATCCTCTAGGCTCGGAAGTAGTAGAGCATACTCAGAGTAATGGCAAAAATGGTGTGGCTGTGAATGAGTCATGAAACCTATGCCTAAAGGCAGGGGCTTCTAAAATTGTTTTCTAAAATTGTTTAGGTGGGGAGGGTTGAATCAGTCCCAATGCCGGATGTCATGGTATTTTTTTACTTTCCCCTCTTCCCTGTCTTCCCCTATTTTCCACGTCCAGGATTTTTCCCAAACCTGGCCTCTTGGACGCTACTACCAATTCCCTGAATTACACCACGAACTACTAGACCAATACTTCTACCAAAGACTTGGGTCAACAGATACACCACGCCATTACCAATCCAAGTAACAGCCGCTTGCAGACGGGGAGAAAGAGCATCCCGTAGCTCATAGGCTAAAGTCACAGCTAGCTGAAAACCTCGCAACTTTTCTAATTCTCGACGTCGGGGAGCATAGATACTAGTTTGTTTAATGCCAGTGTCAGTTAGGATAAATAAATCATATCGACTCTCGAAAATTGCTTGTGGCTCACCAAATAGTTGATCTTGGCGATATCGCCAGGATAGATTATTGCGAAATCGGGCTATTTCCCGGGATGACATTAGATTTTTATGATAAAAATTTACCTTAATAACTTCTACATCTGCCAATTGATTTAATAACGGTTGAATCACCCCATTAGCAATTTGGATAATTAAATTGTCCAGGAGAAATTCTGACCGTTGAATTGCTTCGGGGGTCTGGGCAGGATAGGAGACATTATCAATTACTAATGATTTCTCAAATAGCCGATGAGCTAATAAGTCAATAACTAGAGGAATTTTATCAATAATTTCCTTTTTTACGATGGGATAGTTACCCAGCAAAATAGTGACAACTTCTAGTTGTGTATTGTCCGTGTACAAGGTATAATACTTGCCGAAGAAATCTGTGATTGATGCTTCCCACAGATCTTTCAGAATCAGCTGTTGCTTCTGAGGTAAATGTTCCAGTTTTACTTCAGACAAGCGCAAATCTTCAACAAGTGCTTCAAAGGTTTGGAAGACTAAACCAAGTAACTCTGCTCTTTTCTCTACTTGGAGAATGTCAATTTCTAGGGGAACACCAGAGAGGTTGGATAAACCGGATTGAAGTTTTACCATTGTCCGCTCAAATGTTCGCTCAAATGTTCGATCAACTAGTGGTGCCTTAGGGCTAAGCTGGGATTGAGCCCTTGGCGCAACAGTCAGTGAGCTTTCCGGTTTAGGCATTGGAACTAAGGAACTCTCCCGTGACGGTTCCACCAGAATGATGCTAGCAGGTAATAGCTGATCCGCCAGCCAACGGGCTACCAATAGTTCTCGACGGCGTCCAGTCCAAAACAGCCAATCCCAATTGGAAAGACGAGGATTTTGCAGCTGACTATTGACCTGGGCTAAAGCTGCTTCAAATTGTTGGAATCCTGAGTTACGCCACTGTTGATACCAGGGAGCAAAACCTGCACCTTTATAGGATATAGTAGGTAAGTTAGACAGTGTCTGCCAATAGGATTGACCCTCAATAATTTGACCAATGGCTTCAAGAATGGTAGCGATCGCTACTCCTTTGGGGCAGTACCCATTTACACCCAATGCTTGAGCTGCTGCTAGCACGGTGGGTTTAGATTCCCTGGTCAGTAGTAAGATTGGCAAGTTAGGGTACTCCTGCTGTAATCGCTGACACAGTGGCAATCCTGATAAGGCTATCCCTTCACTTGAATTAGGGGGACCCAAAGCTAGTTCCAAAATTGCCACATCCACGGAGTTGGTCGCCTCTAGTGCCGCTAATCTTGATAGGGCTTCTGTGCCAGTATCAGCCTCAGCTACAACTAGCAGCTCCTCGAAGGCTTGCAAGGCAGTCGTGAGACCCAATCGGAATACTGGGTCATCATCAATCAGAAGGATATGAGTTATGCGATCGCTCATATGGAGATAGCCTATAGGAAATCGCTCATGGCTAAAGCCTGTAAACCAATGAACTCTATGAACAATTAGCCATTTACGCTAGCATAACATTACCTTTTCTGGCTTGGTGGCTGACGAACCGACCCGCCGGAGCAGGAATCCAGGTTAATTGTTAATTGTTAATTGTTAATTGTTAATTGTTAATCGTTAATTTAAAATTATTAATTCTCAATTAACGATTAACGAAATTTGATAATAACTGTTCAGATTAAATCAGTTCACCGCCCAATTCTTGGTCTTTGCTTAGGCTTGTGGTTGTAGCTGTTCGTGTGATTGAGCTAGCTGTTGCTGTAGCTGTTCCTGTGATTGGGCTAGCTGTTGCTGTAGCTGCTCCTGTAGTTGTTCCTGTGATTGGGCTTCTAGCTGTTCGTGTGATTGAGCTAGCTGCTCCTGTAGTTGTTCCTGTGATTGGGCTTGTACTTGTTCCTGTCGCTGTTCCTGTGCTTGTACTTGTAGTTGTTCCTGTGCTTGTACTTGTAGTTGTGCTTTATCTGGTTTCGGTGCCTTGGGTTTTTTCTCAAATACTTGAATGCCTGGTTGCTCTACCCGAAACCCTTTGTTAATTTTGGCTCCCAGTTTGCCAGTAATAACAGCCACCCACATGGAATACATCTGATTAGCAGTGGTGATTTTTTTCCAAACTTTAGGTTTGACCTTAATCGTAAAAATCGTGCCATCACAATCAACACTAAATTCCTGCCAGCCGTTTTTAACAGTTTTTGCTGTCGGTAACTCGTTAATTTTGATAGTAATTTCCATTTTGCCATAAACTATTCCATTTTTTGGTTTTTTTATTTGAATGATTTCATCCGCTTTGTGAATACTCATTATTTCAAGCATCGGCAACTCCTTTGGTAATAAAAGTGATTTGTTTTAGGAATATGGTTAAGAAAATATAGCGCTTTTTAAGCTAGTAAGGTACAAGTTTTTGAGTAAGCATATGCGCTACGCGCACGCTGCTTGAGGTGCCGTCAGTAGTCAGTGGTCAGTGGTCCCTGAAAGCTGAAAGCTGAATGCTGAAAGCTGAATGCTGACATTTCCCCTAACCGAAACCCCTTGGGTCAAGGTGTTAGACTGGTCAGGGGTAACTCAGCACAAGTCAGTTTAGTGGCCATAAGGAAACAGTGGTTGATCTTTTGTCTAGAGACCACCAATCCAGAGACCTTTTCGAGCCATCGAAGGTCAACTGACTTACTTATTTACTCTGTGATTTTGCATTTTCTCATATTTTTATGATTTCAAAAGCGACTGCATCAAGAATGTTAGGTAAGTTTGAAAAACTCAAAAAAACCTAATGGTTCTGGATTTGATCGATATGCGATCGCATAAGCGCGGAAGCTGAGGCCGTAGGCCACGCTACGCGAACGCTTCATCGCGCTCCTGACATCATGTCCGGATAATTACCCTTAATAAAAATCTCGCCACACGCCCCACACTTGCCACACGCCCCACACTTGCCACACTTGCCATCCCTACACCTTGGTAATTATTGGCCGAATTCCACCAAAGCGGCGCGTCAAATAGGATTGCGCCGCCATCCAAGACATGAATCAGATCGAGGTTAGGGCTTCGAGTTAGCCTACTGCTAAGCATTGCTGCAGATCAGCAATGCTATTAACGTTTTCTAAACTTAACTCCGGACACATCCGTTTAATTAAGCCAGTCAGCACCTTACCTGGTCCGACTTCCACTACTTTCTCAATTCCTTCCACTGGTAGCCTCAGAGAAATTTCTCGCCATCGTACTGAACCAGTAATTTGAGACTGGAGTTGATGTTTTAAGGTAACTGCCTCGACCGTGGGTACAGGGTCCACATTCGATAATACTGGTACCTGGGCGTCAGTAAAGGGGACAGACAGCAAGAGTTCCTGGAACTGAGCCGCTGCTTCAGCCATTAAGGGAGAATGAAAGGCTCCGGACACTTTTAGAGGAACAGCCCGTTTGACTTTAATCTGACTCAGCAAATCCTGAACTGCTGTTGGTTTACCTGAAATTACCACTTGAGCAGGACTGTTATCATTAGCAATAACAACATCCTGTATCTGCTCGATTTTTTCTTCAAGTTCTGGGCGTTTGAAGCCAATCAGAGCAACCATCATGCCTTCAGTTGCACTATCCATCAATTTAGCCCGATGTTGGACTAGGCGTAGCCCTGCCTCAAAGTTAAATACCCTGGCAGTGTAGAGGGCAACATATTCTCCCAAGCTGTGACCCGCTAGTAGATGGGGTCGTTCCCCTTGTTCCATGAGCAGATCAGCCAGGATACTCTCAACTACGTATAAGGCAGGTTGAGTGTAGAGGGTTTGAGATAACTGATCGGACTCCCCTTGACAAATATCTAGGACAGACCAGCCTAAAATTTCCTCAGCTTGCTTAAACTTAACCTTTGCAGAGGGCAGGTCTAATAAGTCTACTCCCATACCTGGTACCTGAGAACCTTGTCCGGGAAACACCCATGCAGTCTTTATCATTTATTAATTATTTATTGGTCGTCAAGAATCAATTATCTGCTATTGCTGTACAATTTGGTGGTCTTATGGATTTGAATTATCTCAGGTGCCCTGAGTGCTGAGTGCTGAGTGCTGAGTGCTGAGTGCTGAGTGTTGATCCGGTTTACCCTGATTTATCTGGTGCTTATTGCTACCGATGGAGAGCAATACTTTGGTAAACGGTGGCAACATCTGGGTGATTGGAACCATGGGCAATAAATTCTTGGAGGATAATATCGGTAGAATAAGGCGGCTGGTAAACTGAGCACAACACTTACCCTAAATCAGGATACTACAGTAGCTCGGTATAAACCGGAAAGCAACTACGAGTAGTACACCACCGACGTAAGCATTCAGCTGAGAGCTCTCAGCTAATGCGCTACTTGAGGTGCTTTTGAATAAAACAGGTACGCATTGGAATAATGCTGACCACTGAGCGCTGACCGCTGACCACTGAGCGCTGACCGCTGACCGCACCTCAAGTAGCACCATCTGTAGCGCATATGCTTACCCACCGACTAGCAAAGACATGGGATAAAACAGGGTAAGCTAAGTTTAATCATTGGCTGATCAACGATAGCTCTATAATTTAGAGCGACTCATTATCAATTAATCTGTCATAATTCATAATTTTTAAAACTCCAGTTTTAAATCTGCCATTAAGTTCAAAATAGTTGATGGATCCCCTTGACGGTAGTATCCCCAATTAAATTCAGCAATTTGTTCTAGTACTTTAGGATTAAACTCTCCTTCGTTACCGTAACCAATAGTGAAAAAGGCAATTCGATTATCGCTGGAAAAGCCACTTTTTTCCAGTTCTTGAGATAGTTGCTCAAGACGAAGCTTAGAATCAGAATCGTCGCCATCGGTCAAAATCACCACAGCATTAATGGCACGCTCTTGGTAATTCTTTTGTAACCAGTTACGGGCTTCGAGGGCAGCATCATATAACCGATTACCCCCGTCAGGGTTGAGATTAAGAATAAACGCCATAGCGCGATCGCGTTTTTGAGGGGTGCTATCTACCAATACTGGTGGACGAATCTCGGAATCAAAATCAATCAGGGCAATTTGTTCTGTTGGTCCTAAACTCTCGATGTATGCGCGCAAAGTCTTTTGAACCGCTGCTAATTTATTCCCCGACATAGAACCGGAAGAGTTTACCAACACCACCACTTGTGAGGGTTTTTTGGCAAATTCCTGCCAGGACTTGACCATTGCTGCCACTACCTCTGGTTGAGGGGAACTCAGGGAATCGTATCTGGCCTTGGAGTCAACACCAAATTGAGCAGAAAACTTGGCACCTAATGGCACTTCTGGTACACCTGGCCTTAAACCAAGTTCTGTGGCAATTTTTTGGACTTGGGGCGATCGCAAATAATCAATCACCTGTTGCCCAGCAGCCTTTTCCTGCCTACTCACCCAAGGGGCTTTGGGTAAAATTGCTCGCATATTGGAGGTAAAGGTTGCCTGGGGATACACTGCCTGATAGCGGCTTTGCCCAGCTTGCTGATGGGAATTTGCAGCAATTACTGAAGACTCGTACACTGAACCAATCGATGCCCAAAAAGAACCATTCTTTACCATGTCCTTTGCCAAGGAACTGCTAGAGACACCATAGCGAATCACTTTACTTTGTATCCCTTGGATCTGTGTCTGATAACGCTGCACATCTGCTACTGTTAATTGTTCTGGTCGTTTACCAGATACACTGGCAAATTGAACCACTAAGGTTTGTAAACCAGAATTGGAGCCAGTAGGAGCAGTGTGGACAAGGTGAATGGGCAATTGAGGGCTCTTGGGATCCAGTTCCTGGTGGGTTTTGGTATTCACCAAGGCTTTGTACAAATCCGGTTGCTGGCGTAATCCATCGGCTAATTCTGCCGATGTCATAAATACCATGGGGCTCTGGGCTAACAATGGTGCATCGGTAATCTCTCCGATGTAATCTCGCCCTGGGAAAATCTGATTGATCTGATCGATTAACTGACGATGATGGATTTCCCCATCCACCGAAACTAAGCTAGGAAATTCTGGCGCATTACGCTTAAGGCTACGGGATTTGAGTTGTTGCGCCAGGGATGTCAGACTAGTTACCACATCGCTACTACTTTTAGTGTCGCAGCTGAGAGAGAACCCCTTACCATTGGCTAATTTCGGCTGTTGTTGGTTAAATTGCTCCGCTGCTTGCTCGCAGAATTGCCCTAAAGCGCTACCGACTAAGAATTTGACCTCAAACCTTTGCTGGGTTATAAGGTTGGGTTTTCCCATGCAAGCTCCTAGAAAAAGCATACCCAACGCGGTGCTCAGGTGAGTTAGGCGCTGATAACTCAATAATTTAGTATTCATAATATAGAATTTTTAGTTGAGATGTAAACATAGGATTGATATAAAAAGGGAATAGGGAACAGGGAATAGGGAACAGCAGGAAATAGGAATATTTTTTGGTGTTATGATAAATCAGCCGGAAATGCTATATCATTATTTATGTGGCAATAATTAATGCGCTAATCACACTTTATCTAAAAATTAGCCATATACAAATTATCCACGCAACCGTTTATTTTTGAAATAGTCTCACATTCTGTTAAAGTCAAATAGGTCGCCACCAATCACTGATGATCAATCACTGATGATCAATAATGTCAAAGTAATTCACCATCCCCTTGTGCAGCATAAGTTAAGCCTGATGCGTCAGGCTGGAACGAGTACAGCCAAATTTCGTAAACTCCTTAAAGAAGTTGGGTTATTGTTGGCATACGAGGTAACAAGGGACTTGCCCCTAAAGTATGAACCAATCAATACACCAATCGCGCCGATGCTAGCTCCGATGCTGGCTTCAGAAAAGAAGATGGTGATTGTCTCGATTATGCGAGCCGGACAGGGTCTGTTAGATGGCATTCTAGAACTCATCCCATCGTCTCGTGTTGGTCATATCGGTTTGTATCGTGACCCCCATACCTTTGTGCCCATTGAATATTATTTCAAACTCCCTGATGATATGACTCAGCGAGATGTGTTGGTGGTTGATCCGATGTTAGCTACAGGTAATACTGCCATTGCTGCTGTTGACCGACTCAAGGAAGTTAGCCCGAAGTCAATTAAGTTTCTGTGCTTATTAGCAGCACAGCAAGGGCTTGACTATTTCCAACAGCACCATCCAGATGTAGTGATTTACACGGCGGCTATTGATCAAGAATTAGATCACCATGGCTATATTATTCCAGGACTTGGGGATGCAGGCGATCGCTTGTATGGTACGAAGTAATCTAATATAGCGCTACGGACAAGGCAAGAGGCAAGAGGCAAGAGGCAAGAGGCAAGAGGCAAAAGTTTACTATAGTATTATGGAAATGTCTTTTGCTCCTGATTCAACTTAGGTTTTCTGCCCCTACCTTTTTGATTATATATTCCTCTTATTTTTTGATATTCCCATCTATTTAACCAGTTATATATAGTTTTTCGATTGACTCCAAATAGTGACGTTAATTCATTGATATAAAACTTTTGATAACTCAACAATATACATTTATAGCAGTCGCCAGGGCAGTTAGGACATGACAAAAGTCTCAAACTACAGTTTGGCTTGAGTTTAACTTCTGACTTCTGACTTCTGACTTCTGCTATAGCTCTGTCTCTCACTTGCGGTGCGAGGGTGAATCTCAGTTTTGCCTAATTGCAAAACTGAGATGCACCCTACACGATGGAGAGCAGTATCTAGTGGAAAAATACAATATTTCCGTGTCTCTAGGGTTGCAACTGCTAGATCCACAACCGTTACCGAAAAAATTGGGTAATCGCGCCCCGTCCTTATAGGAGACGCGCGCCTCAGAGTTAAGAAGCATTTATTGGGAGCAGGCTATGAGCAAAAGGGTTAAAACTTATTAATTAAGGCTTCTTAACTCTTACGGTAACTTCTAGAGACGGCTTTCTTTTTGGGAGCATCCCAATTTGGCACGTTAGCTCTTTTTAGGGGGCTGAAACCCTTGAAATATCGTTGCTTTGGGTAATATTGTTTCCAAAATGGGATGCTCCCTTCTTTTTCAGCTAAAACTTGACAGTTTTCACAGAGCGTGTTATAATAAAAACCCTTACAATAAACTAAAAAGCTAGATAAATACTATCTAAAAATAAGTAGATAACGTAAAAAATATGTATGAGATACGTATTGCGTAATTTGGTCTAACGACTACAACGTCTATGAAAAACTTAGATAAAAAAGTATCTGTCTATTCATCTAAAAAAGGTACGGTGGGGCACACCGAAACCATTATCTAGGATCTAAACGCTTGGGGAGATTTGTCCTCTACTTTTTCTGACTCCGGTTTGAAAGAGCCACGACGAGTCATAGAGCCAAGAATCCCCGCTCATAAGCGGGCGGGGAGTGTCAAGAAAAGAGAAATTTAGTATAATTGCTGGGGGATTGAGTGAAGCTCGTCAAGGCTTTAAAGCTTTACCAGGGGTGAAGCAGAAAATTGAGCAAATTGCTAAAAGCTTGAACCCAGACTCAGTCATGCTCAATCAAGAATTCACTAGCGAGAGAGTGTCTAAGAGGATATCTCCCAAGTTTTTTGATACTGAATTTTGCCCCCCTGACCCCCCAAGCGAGCAATCCCTCGCTTGGGGGGAACAAGAGTCAATTTGCTTCTAAAAGTCCCCCAGAATTGGGGGACCAACGGGGGCTTGGATGTAGCAAATGAGACTTCTCAGACAACCTCTAAGGAAATAACTACTAAAACCTCCAATGTGATACACTTAGCAACTCATGGTCAGTTTAGCTCCAAAGCTGAGGAGACCTTTATACTAACCTGGGAAAATAAAATTAATGTCAAAGAATTAGAGCAACTGCTGCGTAGTCAACAATTGTTGGGAGAAGACCAAATTGATTTACTCGTTCTTAGTGCTTGTCAAACTGCTAAAGGGGATGATCAAGCCATGTTAGGGTTAGCGGGTTTTGCGATTAAATCGGGAGCGCGTTCTACCTTAGGGACATTGTGGAAAGTGCGTGATGACTCCACTGCTATGTTCATCAACAAGTTTTACTAATACCTAAAACAGCCAGAAATTACGAAAGCAGAAGCGGTCAGGAAAGCCCAACTAGATTTGATTGGGGATACCAAGTTTAACGAACCTCTGTTTTGGGCACCTTTTATTCTGGTGGGTAATTGGTTGTAAGGGGAATAGGGAGTAGGGAGTAGAGAGTAGGGAACAGAAAGGGGTTAAGTAACGTTAATTTTTTTAAAAAAGTCAACAAAAATTATAGCGTTGATCGCACTTATGATGTAAAGTATTTGTTTTGAGGATGATTCCCTTAAAATTATAATTACTATTGCCTTATATAGCATTTACAAATAGCTCATACTTAATTCTTAATTCTTAATTCTTAATTCTTAATTCTTAATTCTTAATTCTTTCCTTATGAGCCAGTTGTTGGTTAATCTCTCGATTCTATTTTCCCAACCCACGGGTATTGCTAACTATGCCGCTAATCTTTTTCCTTATTTAAAACCTCTCGACCCTACTCTACTGATTTCTCCCACTGCGTCTAGCCGTTTCTGTAGTGCTACTACCTACACTTGCTACCCAATTCCAGGGAATTTAAGCCCTGAACAAGGCACGAAAGGACATTTTCGCCGTCTGTTGTGGACTCAGTTTCAACTGCCGCGAATTTATAAAAAATTGCGAACGCATCTTTTGTTTTCTCCAGTTCCAGAAGCTCCCCTCTTTACCAATTGCCGCTATGTGGTAATGGTTCATGATTTGATTGGGTTACGGTTTCCCCAGGGTTTCTCACCCTTAACTACCTACCAACGCTACTATATCCCCCAAGTTCTTGGTCAAGCAGAACACATCATCTGTAACTCTAGGGCTACTGCTAGAGACCTTACTGACTTCTTCGAGATTCCAGCCGCAAAAATCACCCCGATCTTACTGGCTTACGATGCCAATCACTATTATTATCAGGACTTACGCAAGTGCCCCCTAAATCCCCCAATTCTGGGGGACTTTGACATCATTACCCCCCAGAATTGGGGGGCAGGGGGGCAAAACCAACTAAATTTCGTAAGTCCTAATTATGTGGATACAGTAGATGGTGAAAAAGATCGGGAAAACCGGGAAAATTGTCCCTATTTTCTCTACATCGGACGCCCAGACCCCCACAAAAACCTCCATCGGCTGATTGAGGCTTTCGCTGGTCTAGCCAATTGCCACGACTACCAACTCTGGATTGCTGGCGCAACGGATAAACGCTACACACCATTGCTGGAAGCCCAAGCGGAACAACTGGATATATCCAGTCAGGTCAAATTCCTGGGATATGTTCCTCAGCACCAGTTACCGACCATGATTAGAAATGCGATCGCATTTGTATTCCCCAGTCTTTGGGAAGGCTTCGGTATCCCTGTATTAGAGGCAATGGCTTGCGGTACTCCTGTAATTACAGCCAATCTCTCCTCCTTACCGGAAGTAGCTGGAGATGCCGCTATATTAATCAATCCTTACAACCCTGAGGAAATCACAGCAGCTATGGCAGCAGTAGCAACCGATTCTCAAATGCGATCGCATCTTCGTATGGCAGGTCTTGCTAGAGCCAGTGAATTTAGTTGGCAAAAAACTGGGCAAGCTACGGTAGACATTCTAAGTCATATAGCAAAGGGAATAGGGAACAGGGAATAGGGAACAGGTTATCAGGTTGAAGGTTATCAGGTTGAAGGTTATCAGGTTGAAGGTTATCTGGTTGAAGGTTATCAGGTTGAAGGTTATCTGGTTGAAGGTTATCAGGTTGAAGGTTATCTGGTTGAAGGTTATCAGGTTGAAGGTTATCAGGTTATCAGGTTATCAGGTTGAAGGTTACAGGTTACAGGTTAGCTGGTTACAGGTTAGCTGGTTATTAAACCTTCAACCTTGTCAACATTCAACCTTCAACCTCTTCAACATTCAACCTTCAACCTGATTAACATTCAACCTCTTCAACATTCAACCTGATCAACCTCAACCTTCAACCTTCAACCTGATCAACCTTAAACCTTCCACCTTTACCCTTCAAGCTTCATGGTTGCTTCACAAAAAACCTCTGAGATATAAAGCTTTTGTAAAATTCCTTGGATTCTTGTCCTAATTACAGCAAAAATCTCACTAATGTAGTGAAGCCCAATCAAGACTGAAGCCCAATCAAAGTAACCAGTGTGAGATGAACAGATTTTCTATGTACACGATCTCAACAGAAAGCCCAACCCAATCAAATCTACGCCGATTGGAACTATTGCTGGAGTATTGCCAACTGGCAGCGCGTCCAACTTTGTCTGTGTCAGACAGCAACCGTATGGCTGAGATCCTCGAACTAGCTGAAGCTGACCAAATCCTTAACCTGTTGATAGATAAAGCTGATCTAGTTATAGCTAAACAATTTAGCTGGCTGAGTGACAATGATATTGATACCTATAAAAACCAAATCGCTAAGTTAGAAGAGTATTTAGAAATCTTTGTTTTCCAGAAATCACCTAAGACCAGTGAAACTCTACGTCATCAATTTGCTTGTTTCACTGGAAATCTTTAAGAATAATCTAAGCTATCAGCGTGTCGCGTATCAGCTATCAGCTTATGGGCTACAGATGGTGCTACTTGAGGTGCTTTTTAATAAAATAAGCTGACGGCTAACGGCTAACGGCTGACAGCTGACGGCTGAACGCGCACCCGTGAGCTTTTAGCTGACGGCTGACAGCTGACGGCACCTCAAGTAGCGTGCGCGTAGCGCATATGCTTACTTCAGGATAAGCCATAGTCTTCGAGCATAGAGTTGTCGATATCAAAAAAATAATCTCTCAAAACTTTCCTCATACGCTGATATCGTTTTCGCAACGCTGTATTACTTGCCAAGTTCAGGCGTTCTTCAATTTCAATCCAGGACAATTCCTCCATGACTCGTAACACAAAAATATCAAAATCTAGAGGACTTACTAGTTGTCTAATATCTGACAGTATTTCCTTGACATATTGATCCGATAAATAATCGGAAGCATCATTAGAGCTAATCTGGTATTCTATAGAGCTAAATTCACGTTCTTTTTTCCAATGCTTTCCTTTCTTAGCAAAATGCTCTCTAATCACATTTAAGCAGGTTGTTCTTAGCCAAGCTGATGGATTTTCAATATGTTGTCCAGATTCAATTTTGCTAACTCCGCGAATATAGCTTTCAATAAATATGTCAAAGATATCAAATTTGTGTTCAAGATTGAACTGCTTTAGTCTAAATTCAATAAATGCAAACAATCCCGATTTATTTCTTTGGTTTAAAAGAGAATTAACAGCGGCATCAAATTGTTTACGATTAGGGGACTTTGGAGGTTTTCTAGGTTGCATCTAGTGTAGTTCCTCGGGAAAAATAAAAGCACATGATGCCCCTGACTTTCAATTGTATTTGATAAAACTTATCATCACTATTACTCACTTAGTGACGATTAAGTCTCGATTTGTGACATTGATAAGTAGGTAGGGTAAAATAAATTCATCAAGGGTATAACCATGAAACAATGAGGTTACCGAGCTGTGTTGCCAAATTGGCATAAAAAATCTTTCCATAGCGGTGTTTTAGTATGCCTCGCTACTTACATTTGTCCTTGCTGACCCTAATGACTATAGCCCTTGTGATCATCAAGGAATTACCACATCAGTAGTTGCCACATTAGTTGCCACATTAGTTGTAGGTGCCCATGGCGTGCCCTTGGGATGCTTGCTCCCAATTGCCTGTGCTTAGCTCCCAGTCAGAACTGCTGTAGACGTAAGTGATTCGGATATGGTCTAGGATTATGTAGAAGCAGGTAGATTTTAGCCAGTCTGAGGGGTCTTGAATATCTTGTCCAGATTCAATTTTGCTAACGCCACGAATACAGCCCTCAAAAAGTATCTGGCCTATATCAAGTTCCTGTTCAAGATTGAAGTACTTGAGTTGGCGTTTAATAAATGTATATACCTCAGAGTTTTCTTTTTGTTTCCAGCTAGAATCAACTACTGCATCAAATTTTTGACGATTAGGGGATTTTAGGAGGTCTTGGGTTTGCATCTGGTGTACTTCCTCTAGAAAAATCAACATACGAAGTTCAGGCTTCTTACTTCAGTTTTTCTTGAAGAAGCCTCATCATTATTCTTAATAAATAATGAGAATTAAGTCTTGATTTGTGACACTGATCTAGTTTGATCGGTCAGCTAACCCGCGACGCCCATGCTACACTTTCTGCAAACAGCTATCAGCCCCTAGGCCCCAGAGAGCGAAGGAGTAATGGTTCAAGTTATAACCAAAAGCTCAGTTGACTTGAGGTGTCTTTCCAAAGTGAAAAGCCTTGGCACCAGTGTGTGTAGGTGTCTTTTTAGGGACATCCGTGGTGCCTAGGTTGCTCAAGGTGCTGACAGAGCAAGGCTTGATATTGATCTATATCAATTACAATACCAAGTTTGCTGGCATCTGTGACAGTACTCGAAAGGGTACTTTTATTTGTTTTTATTTGTGTTAAGCTTAAAGATTAGTTAGTAATAAGTGTCAAGGATTTCTGTCTGCTCCCTGTTCCCCGTTTCCCGTTGCCATTGGCTGAATACTTACAAAGATGACTAGATTAATGACCCTTCAGCCTTTTTCCTCAAGAGCTGCAATCACCCACAGAAAGTCCTTTAGATACCAACCATTCCTGATTGAATAGCCGTGACTGATAACGACCACCGCCATCACAAAGTACAGTCACAATTGTATGACCAGGTCCCATTTGTTTAGCCAGAGCAACAGCAGCTCCGACATTAATCCCGACAGACCCTCCCATAAATAATCCATCCCGGCTCAGCAGCTGGTAAACTACCCGGAGACATTCGTGGTCATCAATTTGAATGGCATCATCAATGGGAGCCCCTTCCATATTCCCAGTAATACGGCTGTTACCGATACCTTCTGTAATAGAGTTACCTTCCGGTTTAATTTCACCGGTCTTGACATAACTGTATAAACCACTGCCCATGGGGTCAGCCACCACACATTGAAGGTTAGGATTTTTTTCTTTCAAATACATCGCTACCCCTGCATAGGTTCCACCTGTCCCAGTTGCTGAGACCCAAGCATCAATTTTCCCGTCAGTTTGCTGCCACAGTTCTGGCCCAGTAGTTTCATAATGAGCCTGTCGGTTTGCCAAATTATCAAACTGATTCGCCCAGATGGCATTATCCATCTCTTGGGCAATGCGTCCAGAAAGCTTTACATAATTATTCGGGTCTTTGTAGGGTACTGCTGGCACTGGGCGAACTTCAGCTCCCAGGGTTCTGAGGGTATCCATTTTTTCTTGGGATTGAGTTTCCGGGATAATAATCAGGCACTTGTATCCCTTAGCATTACAGATATGGGCTAGACCAATGCCCGTATTGCCAGCGGTTCCTTCAACAACTGTACCCCCAGGCTTTAGTAAGCCTTTTTCTTCTGCATCTTTAATAATATAGAGGGCAGCTCGGTCTTTTACAGAACCTCCTGGATTGAGAAACTCGGCTTTCCCTAGAATTTCACAACCCGTCTCTTCGCTAAAGCTGTTTAAGCGAATAAGTGGTGTATTACCAACTGTATCAACAAAACCTGCTTTGATATCCATTTAAATCAAGTTTAAATTACAAATTCTAAATTCTAAATTCTAAATTCTAAATTCTAAATTCTAAAGAATGAAGGATGAAGTATCCTTAATCCTTCATCCTTCAGACTAGATAATTATTTCACTTGTTCGGTTGGGGTGTCATCCGCAGATAGGGCTTAATTTCCTCATATCCTTTGGGAAACCGTTCCTTCAACTCTTCTGGATCTTTGATGGAGGGTACAATAACACAGTCACCCCCGTCTGTCCAGTTAACGGGAGTAGCAACTTTATAGTCATCGGTCAACTGTAGGGAGTCAATCACTCGCAGGATTTCGTCAAAGTTACGACCGGTGCTAGCAGGGTAGGTTAACACTAACCGCAATTTCTTCTGTGGGTCGATGACGAAAACAGAGCGTACGGTTAGGGTATTGTCAGCGTTGGGGTGGATCATATCGTAAAGGTCAGACACCTTTTTATCTGGATCCGCCAAAATCGGGTAGTTGACCGTTGTTGTCTGGGTTTCGTTGATATCTCCAATCCAGCCTTTGTGGGAGTCAACATCATCCACGCTCAAGGCTAGCACTTTAACATTGCGCTTCTCAAATTCGGGCTTGAGTTTAGCAACCATACCTAACTCGGTAGTGCAAACTGGGGTGTAGTCGGCTGGGTGAGAAAACAGCACCACCCAGCTATCTCCTGCCCATTCATACAAATTAATCTCCCCTTCGCTGGAATTCTGAGTAAAGTCGGGTACGGTATCCCCCAATCGTAGAGTCATGGCTAAATCCTGTTGCTATTTGTTCTTGTCAGGATAGTTATCGTGCCACAAAACTCAAGTTTATCGGTCAGCTTTTAGATCTATTTTAGGATTGGCTTAGGAATTCTTTATTCAGCGGTCAGCGGTCAGCGGTCAGGGGTCAGCGGTCAGGGGTCAGCGGTCAGGGGTCAGCGGTCAGGGGTCAGCGGTCAGGGGTCAGGGGTCAGGGGTCAGCGGTCAGGGGTCAGGGGTCAGGGGTCAGGG
>NZ_JAAHIE010000539.1:0-4686 GCF_010671945.1 Moorena sp. SIO4E2 | reverse complement strand
GTCAAGATTGTCTTTCTAAAGCGATTTCATTCAAACCTGATATGATTCTGGTTAATTCAGGGATTGCCAAAGAACAAGCGTTGGTTAACAAGGTGCGTTTTGAACATAAATTAGCCACTATATTTTTTATATTATTAGATTAATAATATATTTTTTGATAGTCTAATGATGTCCAAATTATTTTACCACTATTACCTTTTGCCTATTCCCTTTTATGACTTCACTGCTCCCTGCTCCCTGCTCCCTGCTCCCTGCTCCCTGCTCCCTGCTCCCTGCTCCCTGCTCCCTAAAAAAATGTAACTCACCTAATTTAAAACCGCTTTACTAAACTACATGGCCGCTATTAAACTGAAAAAAATAATTGCCCAAAAAGACATCTCGTCACTGCTCAATAACCTGATAAATTCCCTGGGAGGAGATATTAGTATTCAAGACATTGATGAGCAACTGTTATTCGGAGATGAGCCTGATGATTCATCTGGTAAATACAAGATAGACCTGAAAGGAACTACTTTAGGGTGGGTTAGGGGAGGAGAGAATGCTCGTCCTATTGCCGCTCTACTCAATTATTTAGCGAATCGAGAACTAGAACGCCGATCAATTGCTATAGAAACCTTAGAGAACTATCGATAAATAAACTTAATCTACAATCTATCGGGGAAATTAACTGCCAATTTAATGCCTCAAGATGTTGCTCAAATTGTGATTAATCAAACTAGGGAATTAATTCAAGTGAATCGGGGATTTGTCTTTTTGCTAGACCAAGATAAATCCCAACTGGAAGTACTGGCTAGCTTTGAGCCAGAAATGGGGGATAGACCCCACAAGCAATCGATAGCAGGTATTGTTGGCAGTGTGATTATGACTGGTGTAGGAGAAATCGTTAACGATGTCTCATCGGATCCCAGGTTTGTGCCATCTGATTATCCGATCAGTTCCCTAATGTGTGTTCCACTCAAGACCAAAGATCAGGTAATTGGTGTCATTCAGCTCAGTAGTGAAAAACCTGTAGACTATACAGCCAGGGATTTGAAATTAATCAGTGCTTTAGCATCTCAAGCCACATCAGCCATATCTAATGCTATCCTCTATGAGAATATGCTTCGAGAGGAACGGGTGAGGAGTACTTTGAATCGATACTTTTAAGCCAACTTACAATAGTAGCACAAAGTATGGCATCTATCAGTCTCAAAAAAATTATTTCTAAGCCAAAAGCGCTAGGGGTCATAAGTCAACTGATTGACGCCATAGACACCGCTGTCCAGATTGAGGATATCCACGGAAAGCTGCTGTTGGACAATCCTAGGAAAATTCCGATATTGGGACGTTGTAACTTAGCCAATAAATATCCCGTTGAAGCAAGAGGTCAGGTGATTGGCTGGGTCAAAGGGGATCAGAAAGCGATCGCAATTAAAGAACTCCTGAATTATTTAGCTAATCAAGAATTAGAAAAAAAAGATCTAGGCAGTGCTATCTTAGATCAATACCGAGAAATTAATTTACTCTATAGAGTTTCGGAACGGATTCCATCCTGTTTAGAGCTGTCCGCTATTGCTCAGCTGTTCCTGGATGAAGCGAGAAGACTGATTCCAGGAGATTGTGGTTCAGTCTTGTTAATTAATTCCGAAACTGAGCAACTAGATATAATCTCCGCCTTTGGCAAACAGTATAATCCAACAGAATTTTTTCAGCTGAGCAATAGTAATACAAAGAATGGGCTAGGAATTGGTAAGGCTGATATTGTGAATCAGGTTCAAGATGATCCCAGGTTTATTGCTAGTGTGAAGTCCATCAACTCTCTGGTTTGTGCTCCTCTAAAAACCCAAAAGGGTCTGCTGGGATTGATTAACTTTTGTAGTGAGAAACCAGTTAATTATACAGCTCAAGACTTGAAATTTTTAACGATTCTTGGAGCTCAAGCAGCAGGAGCTATTGAAAATGCCTTGCTCCATAGAAATAAACTACAGGAGGAGCGGATTAAAAGCCGACTGGAACGCTATATTCCTTCCCAACTTGTCCAAGCTATTATTGATGCCAAGGGCAATATCTCTCTGACTCCAGCCAAAAAGCCTATTACTATATTGTTCTCTGATATTCGGAATTTCACAACTCGGTGTGAAGAATTAGAAGCCCATAAAATTGTTGAATACCTGAACGAATATTTTACCTGCATGGTGGATGTTATCTTCAGCCACGAGGGAACAGTAAATAAATTTGTGGGCGATATGATTGTGGCTATGTTTGGTGCCCCCTCTAAGCTAGAGGATAATCAGGGACAAGCGATCGCAGCTGCTATTGCTATGCAACATCAACTTAAGACTATGCCTACCCCCTGGATCCGGGAGAATTTTCTAACCGGTATTGGGATTAGTTCAGGAGAAGTTGTGGTCGGAAACATTGGTTCTCCCCAGCATATGGACTATACAGCCATTGGTGATGAAGTCAATATCGCTGCCAGATTACAAGCTATGGCCAACGGGGGTCAGATCCTCGTCAGTGGTAGTGTCTATGAAGCGACCAAGCACCAGTATACCTATCGGGAATTGGGTCAAGTTTCAATCAAGGGAAAACTGCAAACAGTAGATGTATTTGAGCTGATTAACTGATATCTAATATAGCATTTTTATTTGAGTTGTGAACATAGTCACTTAGAGAAAGTCAAGAGGCAAGAGGCAAGAGGCAAGAGGCAATAATTAATCAATTATATAGGGATTTTTGGTAGCGATGCAATTAGGCAAAAATTCGCGCGAAAATTTCCACACTTCCCGCCCCACACTTCCCACATTTCCCACATTTCCCACACTTCCCACACTTCCCCTTCTTTTTTACAAATATGAGATGCACCCCCGATATTCCTGCTCCTATAGTTATTTTAAATAAGGAGGAGACACTAAGAAGCACAATATTCACGAATCACTTCATCCAGAGAAGTGTCTATAGAAGTATACATTCTGGCTCTCTTTAAAGCACTAAAATCATGCTCTATATCATTGAAATCTGGAGAGTATTTCGGCAAAAATAATACTTGATGACCGGCTGACTCTACTAATTCTCTAATTGCACTTTTTCTAGGAATTGGTGCATTATCCATAATTAATACTGAAGGAATTGTTAATGAGGGTAATAAATATTGGCTTAACCATCCTTCAAATACTTCTGCATTCAGACTACCACTAAACAAGGGGCTATTAAATCTTTTGATTTCTTCCTTCTTCCTGCTACTAAATTTTCTATTTTTATTCGTTTTTCTGTTTGTTCACCATACAGTTTCTTCCCTTTTTTTGACCATCCATAAAGGCATGAATGTATTTTGTCAAACCCTGATTCATCAATGAATACAAGGCTTTTGATTCCAGATATTTTTATTAATTCTCTTAATGCTCTTAAATACTTTATTCTTTCTTTTCTATCTCTGTCTTGATGCAGTCGCTCATGGTTTGTTCGCGTTCGCCTTTGGCGTGGCCTACGGCCAAGCGTCGCCTTTGGCGATAGTTACCGTAAGACAGGCTCGCCTTAATCAATGGAGGCGCGCTTTCCTATGGCGAATTAAATTACGGGGTCGCGCCTCAAGTTTTAACCCTTTTTTGCATAACCTACCAACCATAAAGGCTCAACGTAATCAGGTTTCGTCTCCGGGGGAAACCCCCAAGACCGCGCTGCATCGCTTTCCCGATAACGAAGTTCTTTTTTTTTACGAGTTATTTTCATTTTTTTGAGTGCGTAGAATATTGCACTCGGGCGCACTCCAAATTTTTTGGCTCTCTCTATTAATTTAGCATCTGGATTTTATTTGACATCTTGTTCTAAGGCTTTCCAATCTAGCTTTCTTTGACGACGTTCTACCTTAGTCGCCTTTAGTTCTGAACGATTTAACCACTTGTATATTGTCGCTCTTCCTATCCCAAATACTTTCGCTGCCTCTGTAATCTTTCCACCTTTTTCTATATAGTTTATTACTTTTTTTCTGAAATCTAGACTGTATGGCATTGCTGTCAGTTATTGAAAATATACCCTTTTTATTTTACCTCATTACCGTCTTATCCTTAATTGAAACAACTATAGTTGCTGCCTGGGACATTTTCTGTGTTCAAGTTCTGATTTTTTCCGATCTTTTCCAACAGACATCGCCAAAAATGATTGCTTAAACTATTCACATGTCGTGCCGTACTAGAAGCCTTATTGATGAATCTATTGAAACCTGAGAGCCTTCCCCCTGCTCTAAGTCAGGGTGTCATCTTCCAGAATCTGGTTGCTGAACAGAAGCTATTTTACCAGGTAAATTCCGCATCGTCTTTTTTTGTAGTGGAAACAGGGCGATTCAAACTTGTTCACTACACTCAATCAGGGAAAATGGTTACACTTCAGGTTGTTAGAGCTGGTGAGAGCTTAGCTGAAAGTGCTCTTTTTTCAACGGTCTATCCTTACACAGCAATTGCTAAGGTAGCTTCACGAGTAATTTTTTATCCCAAGCAACTTCTTTTGTCAAGCCTTTGCCTTTATCCTGACTTGGCCGAGAATTTCATGACCATTTTGGTTAGACACATTCACTCCCTCAGAGTCCGTTTAGAGTGGCGATAAATTCGGACTGCTCACGACCGGGTACTTCAATATCTACACTACTTAGCTCAGTTCCGTAATCAAACGGTTCTCAGCTTAGACCAACCCTTCAAAGAAATTGCTGCTGAA
>NZ_JAAHIE010000538.1:0-4690 GCF_010671945.1 Moorena sp. SIO4E2 | reverse complement strand
CAAAGGTCAAAATGGTTTCACCATAATAGGCACAGGAATATTGAGCAGTCTCTTGCATTCACTACAGAATTTTCTTTGAGTGTAGCAATAATTGTATTGGGTCAGGACTGACGGAGATCACAACTGACCTATGAAATCGGTAACTGATAAATTGGGATGCTGATGGTTTGTTGTTGAGTGCTTTGTTATTGAGTGGTTTGTTGTTGAGGTTTAACGGTTGACGGTTGACGGTTGACGGTTGATGGTCAACCATTAACAAACATTCAATTTACAAAAGCTGATGAGTAAACCATCTCCATCGTTACCACCAGGATGCATTTTCCGCCCTGCCTGTGCTAAGGATACCTGGGCAATTCTTAAATTAATTCTGATCGCTAAACTAGAGCCTACCCAGTTACGTTGGACCCAGTTTCGGGTGATTGAATTTGAGGGGCGTGTGGTGGCTTGTGGACAATTGCGCAACTTTCCCGATGCCCAAGAATTGGGGAGTTTGGTTGTGGCACCTAAGTGGCGCAATCGGGGCTTGGGGAGTTATCTGATGGAAAATTTAATCAAAGAGGCTGAGTTCCCTCTTTATCTCGAATGTATGGGTTGGCTGACGCCGTTTTACACCCGTTTCGGTTTTGTGTCAGTATCCTGGCAAGACTTACCTAAATCCCTTAAATTTAAGTTTGGCTTGTCCAAACTAGCCACTACACTATTCCGTATTCCTCTATCGATCATGACCTACCAACCAAAGGATGAAGGATGAAGGCACCTCAAGTAGCTTGGCCTATGGCCAAGGCCAAGGCTGAATTTTTTGGCATCCATGGTTTTTGTCTTCAGACTTTATACTTTGTATCGAGCTATTGTATGCAGCTATAAAATAAGCAGTATTGGAAGCAGCCAGCCGCCTATGGCAACCGCCGCATTTTTTCAAGGTATATTAGGAGCTTCGAGTTTGGCATTGGGAGCCTTAGTTGGGGTTTTCTGGCAGCCGAACCGCACTGTTTCTGCTGCCATCATGGCATTTGGTAGTGGAACCTTAATTTGTGCGATCGCATTTGAAATCACCATACCTGCTTACGAAAATGGTGGATTTTTACCCCTCCTGCTAGGATTCCTAGTGGGGGGTAGCCTGTTTACTGGAATCACCACATATATCGACCAGCACGGTGGTTTTCTACGCAAACCTGCCTCTAGTCGTCGCTATTTAATTGAGCATACTCAGGAACAGGTATCCGATGTACTTAATCGCATTGCCCACGTGGAGGTGATGCAAAATATTCCCTCCCAGGAAAAGCACGCTATTGTTCCCTACCTCAAACCAGTCTATGCTCAACCTGGAGACATTCTTTGTCAGGAGGGAGCCCCTGGTGATCACCTGTATATGATTGTGGACGGAAAAGCGGAAGTCTTCAGAGGTGAAAAATTAATTAATACTATGGGTTCAGGGGAAGTATTTGGTGAAGTGTCATTGCTCACGGGAGAACCCCGTTCAGCCACTGTTATTGCCCAAACTCCCATGGAGTTATATCAACTACACCAAGAACATTTTAATCATGTGCTGAGTTGGTCTCCCCACTTAGCTTGGGCTCTCAGCCGTTCCTTAGCACGCCGACTCCAATTTGCCACTGACTCTAGGGTGGCCGTAGAACATAAGTTAGACCGTTGGCGACAACAGTTGATTGCTCAAGCAGAACTGGATCTATTAATTAGAGAAGATCCAGCTATACTAGAAAAATTAGTTAAGAATTCTGCTCCTTTTGCTATTGTCATCGGTACCTTGATTGACAATATTCCTGAATCTGCGGTTATCGGTATGAATGCTGGGGACTCTCACTTCAGCTTGTCATTTTTACTAGCAGTTTTTATTTCCAATTTCCCAGAAGCATTATCCAGTGCTACTGGGATGAAACAAGCTGGAACTAAAACCACTCAGATTCTTGGGTTATGGATGGGGGCGGTGATGCTGTGCGGAATCTGTGCAGTGGCAGGTCATGTTTTAGAAAGCCATACCCCAGAATTATTCATAGCCTTAGCTCAGGCTACTGCTGGTGGAGCAATTTTGGCAATGTTGGCTAGCACCATGATGCCAGAAGCCTATGAATTGGGAGGCAGTTCCGTTGTCTTATCCACGATTATGGGGTTTCTGTTCGCATTTTTCATGTCATCCATGAGCTGAGTTCTGAGTCCTGAGTTGCTGAATTTCGGTATTGATTGGTTTTTTATTTTGCCTTGAACCTTGTACCTTAAACCTTAAACCGTCAACCTTCAACCTTCAACCTTAAACCTTCAACCTTAAACTTTCAACCTTCTGCATTTGGTGATGAATCACTAGATTTGATATCTAACCAAGCTCGGATTTCTTCAACTAACCAATTCAATTCAGCTTCTGGTAATTGTTCGCCAAAGATGTAGGTTTGGGATTTTTGACCAAAGGGTGATGGTCGTTCTACCTGAGTAGTGATCGCAATCCCCCGATGGTATCTACCTTGTGCATCCCTATAGGCAGTAATATAAACCTCTTTAATTTGTGAATTTTCTCCTCGATCCCATTTTTTGCGGCTCAAAGATGCCTTAGTAATTTCAAATTTTTTGTTATCAAAACAAATACGAACTGCCTCAGAAAAGTCTTTTTCTGAGTTTAATGATGTTATCCACATCACTAAAAAAATTGGGATAGCTAAAGGCAGTAATGATACTGGAATTGCTAACAAAATTACTAATATTTGAAGAATAAGGTGCTTAAATAAGTCAAGTAAAATTGCTACGACTACTCCCAACCCAACACCAACTAATATCCGGTGTTGCCTAGACTTTTCTAAGGTCTTGAACCGCTGTAGTGAGTAAGAAAATACCCCCTTTAGCACCCCTCTAGCTTGTTTTAGGGCATGTTTGAGGGGTTTGAACACTATCATTTCCCAGTGGGAGGGGATATCAATGATCAGTTGTTCTGCTGATTTATGGATACGGACAACAGTGTCTGGCAGACCAGTTGGGGAGGTGTTGTTTGATGGAACCACTGGGTTAGTGTATAGCGCTTCAGTAGCTTGTTTAGCATCACTGAAGCGACGCTCCACAGCTGGTTCTGTAATTTTCTCTAGCCAGGTCACTAAGCCAGGCTCAACAGTAGAACCGAGTAGTTGACGAAATTGAATCCGCAAATTTTCCTGAGGTAACTCAGCAGGTGCCACTCCAGTCAGCAGTTCAATCAAGGTGACCCCTAAGGCATACAAATCAGAAGCAGGCACAGCTTGACCCCCAAACTGTTCCATGGGAGTATAACCATAGGTTCCCACCACTGTAAATGTGGCACCCGCAGTAGTTGGTTGAGCCTGCACTGCTCCAAAATCGATTAAATATACCTGCTCATCCTCACCCCAAATTAGATTGCTGGGCTTGATATCTCGGTGTAAGACTGGGGGGTTGAGCTGATGTAAGTACTGAAGAATTTTTAAAATATCAGCTGCGATAGTATTTACCTGCTGCTGAGAGAATCTAAACCCTTGAGACTGTTGTTGTTTCAGGGATAGACCAGGGATATACTCCTGAACCAGTCCAAACCACAGGATACTCTCATCGAGGGAAAAATAATCCCGATACTTGGGAATCCGAGGATGATCCAGTTGTTTGAGAATTTGCGCTTCCCGCTCAAATAGTTTCAAATCGTCCCATTGTACGGGACCACCTAAAGCCAAAAGCTTGACTACGACTTGCGTGTCAGACTCGGAATCCAGTGCTAGCCAAGTCTGGCGCACTGGATTGTCATTCAGCTGCTGCTGGAGGTAATAGCGATTTTGGAGGAGTTTCCCAGATTCTAGCATAGTGTAGTAGGCGTTGAAGCCAGTTCTTTTACTATAGCTTTTGGTGAATACAACTTACTATAAAGAAAAAGCCTTGTGAATAAGAGCAAGCAACCATGTCCTGTAGCAGTTACAGAAGTATTGGGGCGGTTGCTAATATATTGTTTGTCAAAAAATTCTGATTCCCCTAAATCCCTCTGGCTGAATAACCCCCTTCCGTCCGCCTTAAAAAGGCAGAGCTGTTTCAAGGGGTGCTAGGAAGGAGATAAGATACAGGAAGCTCTTAGTTGTTAAAATTTGCTTTATACACAGTCTATATTAAATATAATAGTAAGTACGTTTTAGGTAATTTTATTGTTGAAATTTAAGTTTTGATGATAACGATATTAACAATTAAACTATGTAAAAATGAAATTATTCCTCCAGTAAATATTCCTAAATACCTATTGTAATGGATAAGATAAGATGAGCAAGAATAATTTTTACCAAGGCTGGCTATTCTCTTGAGAGGATATCTGAAAAGTTTTTTGATACTGAATTTTGCACCCCTAGCCCCCCAAATTGGGTGCATCTCATATTTGTAAAAAAGATCTCAAGTGTGGGGCCCGGGCGCGGGGCGGGGGCGCGGGGAGTGTGGGAATTTTCTCCCGAATTTTTGCCTAATTGCAAAACTGAGATGCACCCCCCAAGCGAGGGATTGCTCGCTTGGGGGGAACAAGAATCAATTTGCTGGTAAAAGTCCCCCGAGCGAGGGATTGCTCGCTCGGGGGACCCACGGTAGGCTGTTGAGTTTGAATCCCTTATGCCGATAAAAGTTCATGCAGTTTATATGTCAATTTTTGTAGTCTGAAAAATAGCCCGACGCTTGGCCAAGGGAGATTCTCCAAAGTGCTGTCGATACCAAT
>NZ_JAAHIE010000537.1:0-4696 GCF_010671945.1 Moorena sp. SIO4E2 | reverse complement strand
GAAACCTAGGTCAAAGACCAACTACGCTTGGGGAGAGGAGACCTCTATTTTTCCTGGCTCCGGCAAGGGATAACAAGTCACCTCGTTGAAACAAGAATCCCCGTCCTTCCAGGGCGGGGAGTGTCAAACAATTAACAATATGCTTCAAACCTATTCATGATTGTTGGGAGAGGCGTTTGACTGGTTCACCCCCTAATAAGTTATGGGCATCTTCCAGAAAAGCTGGTATTTGATCAGCATGAGGACTGTTACGCAAACATTGGCTCAGGTCTAATTCTCTGAGCCGATTGGCTGGGGCACCAGGAAACCAGTGACCCCCATTAGTTAAGAGGTTGTAGCGCATTTTCGCATACTCTACGAGATCGTAAGCGATCGCTAAATTCCTCAACCACAAAATCACTGGAATATTTATACCCCCTGGAGTTTCTGAATGGGTGGGTAAACCAATGTGCCAACTTCGGAACCAGTCTTCTCCCAATTTTGCGATCGCTTCTGACTCCAAACGCTCTAAAATCGGCGGTAATATTTCCTCTGAGCGCTCCAGAAGTTCTACAGCTTTAAGGTGTTCATCAAAATCTGATGGTCGAGATGCCCCTAGACTCAACGTATGCACCTGGGGATGGCTCAAACAAAACAAATCATTAAACACCATTGGGCTAAGGGGAGCACAAAGTTCCACTAACCGTTGTGGTGGTTTATAGAGCATACCCCCTTTATCGGAAGGGCTAATGATGAACACCCCCATATCGTGACGAGTAGCGGCTTCAATGGCAGGCCAATTTAACTGATTAATGTAATACCAGTGCAAGTTAACGTAGTCAAACTGGTCCGTTTCAATGGTTTTAACAATCACATCTGTAGGACCATGAGTCGAGAATCCAATAAACCGTACCTTCCCCTCTGCTTTAAGCTGTCGCGCTACATCTAAATAACCACCAGGACGGATAGTATCATCTAGCAACTCAGGGGTATTAATCCCATGGATTCCCAGTAGGTCAACATAGTCAAGTTGTAATAAAGCTAGGGATTGATTAAACTTACGACGAAATTCTTTGGGGTCAGGCTTAGGATTAACTTTAGTCTGAACAATCAGTTGTTCTCGGGGAAATTTTGGCAAAATCTCTCCTAATTGCATTTCAGAAGTACCGTAGCCACGAGCAGTTTCTATGTGATGAATGCCAAGCTCTAGAGAACGGCGGATTGTTGCTTCCAAATTCTGTTGATGATCTTGGGGAATTTGCTCCTTGGGAACATCCTGCCACTTGAACTGGTATCGCATACCACCACAGGAAAAGACTGGCATCTGTAATTCTGTACGCCCAAATCTTCGATATTGCATCATAAACCTGCTTTGAATCACCCAGCTGCTAGTGTCTGCTCTTTGAGCATCTAACTATTTTTAGATTACTTTACAACGTCAGCATTCAGCCGTTAGCATTCAGCCGTCAGTATTCAGCCGTCAGCTTCAGCCGTCAGCATAGTGTAGCTTACCCATAGCCCATAAGCAGATCAAGTAGTGTGCGCTACTTGATCTGCTACTTGATCTGCTATCAGGTATCAGCCAAAGGCTGTGGCCAAGCTATGGGAATAGTTTATCCCCGTAGTGCATGCTACACCGAACAGCTTTTGAATAAAATAAACTGACAGCTGACAGCTGACGGCACCTCAAATAGCATCTCAAGTAGCGCATATGCTTACCAGGCTCCAATGTTTTGGCATAAAAAAATCTAGCGTTTACCAAGCTAATCAGGTACAATGAGGATAGCTCAGATAATTCTCCTAAAAAACCATGAAAGCCTACTCTGTTGACCTTAGACAAAAAATTATTGATGCTTATAATCAAGGCAATATCTCTCAACGTAAGCTTGCTCAACAGTTTAATGTTGCCTTAAGCTTTGTTCAAAAATTACTCAAACAGTATCGAGAAACCGGAAATATTGCTCCCAAAGTTAGAACTAAACAAACTCCGATAAAACTTACCCCAGAGCAATTAAATATTCTCCGAGATCTTGTCATCAAAAACCAGGATGCTACGTTAGATGAACTCCGGATTTGGTTAGCCGAAGAAACGGGAGTTTTAATTGGTCGTTCCACAGTCGATCGAATGATTAAACGTTTGAATTTAACCCGTAAAAAAAACATTATACGCCACAAAAATAGGCACAAATAAATTCAAAAATAATCTTTATATTTCCTGGATAATGGATACTAGTGCAATGGGGAATCGTGGTCATATTACTGATTCCCCATTACCTCATGCCAATCACCAAAATTTAGGGACTATTTGATAAGTGATTAACCAGACTTAATCTCAAATCTCTTTAGCTGCCTGCTGAATCAGATGACGAGCAACAGTTTGAATCCCAGTATGCTCATAACAATTGGTGCTAGCGTCTAGAAATGCCGCTACATAGTCTAACTTGTCATCAGCAACTTCTATAAAGCCACCCAGACGGTCAAACAGTGACTCAGGGCTTAACCCAGTAGAGGAAATTAAATTATCCATCCAGTCACCAACTGCATCAAACGTGTTACTGATAAATCCCTGTTTATCGGATTCAGGAATTGAGTCACTGATAGCTGCAAAGGCAGGATTGTCTCCTAGAGCGGACTCCCCTCCTTCATCCAGACTATTTCGTACTTTAGACATGAAGTCAGCACCGAGAGGAATTAGACCATCGATGCAAACTAAGGCTACCATCCGCATCAGAGCTTCCTTATGATAGTTTTCTGCCACAGAAGCAGCAAAATCTACCGGATTAAAACCAAGGCCGTGAATCTTGCTATGAGCGATCAGTTCTCCGACTAGTTTTATGCTCAAGTCAACAGATTGAACGGTGTCAGCTTTGGGAGTCAGTCTGTCTAAGAATGGAATCCAGCTGAAGGTATCCCCAACTTTGTCAGCTAAAGCCGCTGCTGCGATCGCTGTGTCAGTCTTGTCAAGAGTTTGGTAAATCCAGATAGCTGTTTGGTATCCCTGATCAGGGTCTTCGTACAGCTCAAGGGCGCGTACGCGAATTGACTCAATCACATCTGGATCTGTTTCCCCTGTAACTGAGCTAATTGTATTGTCAAAACCGACGAGATTTTCCCATTCCCCCGGAACAACAAAATCCAGTACATTCAGGATTTTTACGGTTATATTATCCGTTGGAAGTTCGTCAACTAATTCAATAATTGATTGACCCATTTTCAGTTGTTTTAACTATAAACTTCTCTCAGGAAAACATACACCATTGTAAATGTCAATTGTGAATAAAGTATGAAAACAATCCTAATCTAATCGGCATTGCTTAGGGAGCATACTGAGCCAAACTAATTAACGTCAAAGTCTACAGGTGCGACCCGTGGCGAATTTAATTCGCCAACGGAAAGCGCACCTCAGGAAATTCAGGAGAACTTGGTTCAGCTTCTAGCAGTGCGGCAACTCCATCCCCCTTGAGCTGATTACCAATTACTAATAGCTTTTTGCCAGTAACATTGTAAATGTCATAACGTTCATTGCCTTCAAAAAGGTTATTTCCAGGAGTACTAGCAGTGCCTAAATCTGGCTGAGATTGGCTAATCGCTACCAAGCCATCCCGACTATTGTTGATAATTTGGTTCTCGCGCAGCACAGGACGTGCAGACCCTTCAATCACCACCCCGTCAATGTTGTCACGAATCTGATTATTTACTACCAAGGGTGAACTGTTGCCCCCTATCGCCAAACCATGACCGGTTTGCTCAATAATATTGCCCCGGATTTCTCCTGTTGCTTCCCGAGTTACAGATATACCGTTTCCTTGGTTATTGGCAAAACGATTATTTTCAATCAGAGGGTTTCCTTTACCACTAACAAACACTCCTTCCCGATGGCTATTGATAAAGGTATTGTTGCGAATGATGGGATTGGTGGATTCTACCCACACACCACTCCCTCTGGTATTAGGATTAGTAATAGTTAGTCCCAGAATCTGAGCATCTTGAGCTGCCAATATCGTTACATTCTGACCTGCCCACGTGCGACTGAGGTAAAGACCGCCACCAATTATAACTACTCCTTCACCTCTAGGGGACTTGTTTCCCTGGAGAATCATGCCAGGTTTGAGTTTAAGGGGAAAGGTTTCTCCCTGTTCAACGGTGTACTGACCTGGCGCTAGCTGGATAGTAGCTAAGGGACGAGCTTGCTTTAAGGCATAGGTAATGGTTTTGAAGGGATTAGCAGTGGTTAGACCAGCGTTTTCCGTGTCTGTACCCTGTTGAGAATCCACGTACAAAATTTGCTTGATCGCTGGTGGCGACTGCCTAGGGTTCGGTCTCGGTAAGGTACGACTAGGAAAATTGTCTGGTGTTGGTCTACTTATCCGGTCAGATGAATCCCATTGTTCACAGCCTGTTACAGCTAAAGCAATAATTAATCCAGCAGCAACTAATACAAAGTTAGGGGATTCAGTTAGCTTAGAAACTTTGTATTGCAGCATTGTCAAGGTCAGTACTCAACTGGATGGAATTAAAATTTTCTTCAAGTATTATTAACTATTATTCTAGTAGATATTATTCTAGTACTATTCTATTGAACATTTTGCACCTTTTTGAGTATAGACGTTCCATGGAACGTCTATACTAATCACTGATCATTTAGGGTGAGCAGTTACCACTACCCTAGTCAATTTCTTCAGCAGCACGAAGAATTAAATGACGCGCAACGGTTTGA
>NZ_JAAHIE010000536.1:0-4700 GCF_010671945.1 Moorena sp. SIO4E2 | reverse complement strand
CCCGACAGATGGGTAAGTCCAGTTTGCGGCTACGAACCATGGAAAAGCTAACAAAGGCGGGAGTAGCTTGTGCCTCTATTGATGTGACCAGGATTGGCAATCAAGTAACCTCCCAGCAGTGGTATGGTAGTTTGATGAGAAGTCTGGTTACTAGTTTTAAATTAAAGGAAAAAATCAAGCTAATCCCTTGGTTAAAAGAGCGTGAACAATTATCACCAGTGCAGTGGTTAGATGAGTTTATTGAGTCGGTTATCCTAGAAGAAATAAGTCAACCGATTGTTATTTTTCTCGATGAAATTGATAGTATTATTAAAGTTACGTTTAAAGATGATTTATTTGCCTTAATTAGGGCGTGTTACAATCAAAGATCCGAAAATCCAGCCTACAATCGTCTAAGGTTTTGTTTGCTCGGGGTGGCAACTGCAGCAGATTTAATTCAGGATAAACAGCGCACCCCCTTTAATATTGGTCGGGATATTCAGTTAACTGGGTTTACCTTTCAGGAAGCCAAAGAGCCTTTGGTTCTGGGTTTGGTAGGCCAGGTGGATAATCCTGAACAGGTTTTAGGTGAGATAGTAAACTGGACGGGGGGACAACCCTTTCTGACTCAGCGGTTGTGTCGTTTGGTGGTCGAGACCTGGGCATCGGGAAATAGTCTTTCCGTAGAACAGATAGTGCGTACCCAGATCATTGAAAATTGGGAAACCCAGGATGAACCGGAGCATTTGAAGACTATACGCGATCGCATTCTCAGAAATGAGCAACGGGCTGGTATGCTGTTGGGTTTGTATCAGCAAGTGTGGGATCACGGTTGTATAGCTGCTGATGGGAGTGAAGAACAAACGGAATTAAGGCTATCGGGGTTGGTGGTTGAGTGTCATGGCTGTTTAAAGGTTAATAACCGGATTTATGGGGAGGTTTTCGGACCCGATTGGGTCAAGAAAGAATTGGCCAGACTGCGCCCCTACGCTGAGGCGTTTACCGCTTGGGTTGATTCTGGGCGTAACGATGACTCTCGACTGTTGCGCGGGAAAGCATTAGAGCAGGCCGAACAATGGTCTAGTGGAAAAGCCTTAAGCCATTTGGATTCCCAGTTCTTAAGAGCTAGTGAGGTTTTAGATAAGCGAGAAGTCCAAAAGGCTTTGGCAGCGGCTGAGAAAGAGGCTAGTGAAATATTAGCCAAAGCTCAACAGAAAGCTAAGCGAACCATACGCAGAGGGGGAATTGTACTGGGTTTGTCCTTAGTTGTGGCAATTGTGGCGGTGGTGACTGGTATCAAAGCTAGACAAGAAATAAAGGAAGCCCAATTAGGCACACGACTAGAACGGCAAGGGCGTTATATTTTAGGACAGTTACCAAATAATGTTTATTACGGCACCGGTACAGAACAGGAAAAGCTTTTGTATAAGGCAGTAGAAACTGGGCAAGAGCTAGATAATCTCGTTAAAGATGGTCGCCGCCTGGAGCAATATCCTGCTACCAGTCCTATAAATGCCCTCCAGCAGAGTATTAGTCAATTCCGAGAACGGGCTAAACTCACCGGGCATCAGGACTTGGTAAATAGTGTAGCCTTCAGCCCGGATGGAAAGAAGCTGGCCACGGCTTCAGATGACAAAACTGCCAGAATTTGGGAGTTACAGGGCAATCAATTAGCTCTACTCACCGGGCATCAGTCCTTGGTAAATAGTGTAGCCTTCAGCCCGGATGGAAAGAAGCTGGCCACGGCTTCAGATGACAACACCGCAAGAATTTGGGACAACCAGGGCAAGGAATTAGCTCTACTCACCGGGCATCAGGACTTGGTAAATAGTGTAGCTTTCAGCCCGGATGGAAAGAAGCTGGCCACTGCTTCAGATGACGGCACTGCCAGAATTTGGGACAACCAGGGCAATCAATTAGCTCTACTCACCGGGCATCAGTCCTGGGTATATAGTGTAGCCTTCAGCCCTTCTGGACAGAGGCTGGCCACTGCTTCATACGACGGCACTGCCAGAATTTGGGACAACAAGGGCAATCCATTAGCCGTACTCACCGGGCATCAGGACTTGGTAAATAGTGTAGCCTTCAGCCCGGATGGAAAGAAGCTGGCCACTGCTTCATGGGACAAAACTGCCAGAATTTGGGACAACCAGGGCAATCAATTAGCCGTACTCACCGGGCATCAGGACAGGGTAACGGATGTAGCCTTCAGCCCTTCTGGACAGAAGTTGGCCACTGCTTCAGATGACAAAACTGCCAGAATTTGGGAGTTACAGGGCAATCCATTAGCCGTACTCACCGGGCATCAGGACAGGATAACGGATGTAGCCTTCAGCCCTTCTGGACAGAAGTTGGCCACTGCTTCAGATGACAAAACTGCCAGAATTTGGGACAAAAAGGGCAAGGAATTAGCCGTACTCACCGGGCATCAGGACAGGGTAACGGATGTAGCCTTCAGCCCTTCTGGACATAAACTGGCCACTGCTTCACGAGACGCTACTGCCAGAATTTGGGAGTTACAGGGCAATCCATTAGCCGTACTCACCGAGCATCATGACAGGGTATATAGTGTAGCCTTCAGCCCGGATGGAAAGAAGCTGGCCACTGCTTCACGAGACGCTACTGCCAGAATTTGGGACTTACAGGGTAATCAATTAGACGTGCTCAAAGGCCATCAGGACAGGGTATATCGTGTAGTCTTCAGCCCGGATGGAAAGAAGCTGGCCACTGCTTCAGATGACAAAACTGCCAGAATTTGGGACAAAAAGGGCAAGGAATTAGCCGTACTCACCGGGCATCAGTCCTTGGTAGATAGTGTAGCCTTCAGCCCGGATGGAGAGAAGTTGGCCACGGCTTCAGAGGACAAAACTGCCAGAATTTGGGACAAAAAGGGCAAGGAATTAGCCGTACTCACCGGGCATCAGTCCTTGGTAGATAGTGTAGTCTTCAGCCCGGATGGAAAGAAGCTGGCCACTGCTTCACGAGACGGCACTGCCAGAATTTGGGACAAAAAGGGCAAGGAATTAGCCGTACTCACCGGGCATCAGTCCTGGGTAGATAGTGTAGCCTTCAGCCCGGATGGAAAGAAGCTGGCCACTGCTTCACGAGACGGCACTGCCAGAATTTGGGACAACAAGGGCAATCAATTAGACGTGCTCAAAGGCCATCAGGACAGGGTATATCGTGTAGTCTTCAGCCCGGATGGAAAGAAGCTGGCCACTGCTTCACGAGACGGCACTGCCAGAATTTGGGACAACAAGGGCAATCCATTAGCCGTACTCACCCGGCATCAGGACAGGGTATATCGTGTAGCCTTCAGCCCGGATGGACAGAGGCTGGCCACTGCTTCACGGGACAAAACTGCCAAAATTTGGGACTTACAGGGCAATGAATTAGCTCTGCTTACAGGGCATCAGGACAGGGTAATCGATCTAGCCTTCAGCCCGGATGGACAGAGGCTTGTCACTGCTTCATTGGACGGCACTGTCATAATTTGGAAGGTTGAAAGTTTAGGTGAGCTCCTGCGTCGGGGCTGTGAATTGCTGGAAGATTACTTTGTTAGGAATCCTAAAGCTAAAGAGAAGTTATGGGTATGCCAGAGGGAAAAGGGAACAGGGAATAGGGAATAGGGAACAGGCAAGAGGCAAGAGGCAAGAGGCAAGAGGCTCTGAGGCTCAACAACGGTATTCAAATACTCACCGTCGAGGCTCTGAGGTTCGTTCACGAGGCTCTGAACCTCAACGTTTATCTTCAAATACTCAACGTTGAGGCTCTGAGGCTCAACAACGGTATTCAAATCATCAACGTTGAGGCTCAGAGGCTCAACAACGGTATTCAAATCATCAACGTTGAGGCTCAGAGGCTCAACAACGGTATTCAAATCATCAACGTTGAGGCTCAGAGGCTCGTCCACGAGGTTCAGATACTCAACAACGGTATTCAAATACTCGTCCACGAGGTCCAGATACTCGTCCACGAGGTCCAGATACTCGTCCACGAGGTCCAGATACTCAACTACGATATTCAAATACTCGAAGACGATATTCAAATACTCGACGGAGAGGTTCAGATACTCAACGTTTATATTCAAATACTCAAGGTCGAGGTCCAGATACTCAACAACGGTATTCAAATACTCAAGGTCGAGGTTCAGATACTCAAGGTCGAGGTTCAGATACTCATGGTTGATATTCAAATACTAAAGGTTGAGGTTCAGAGACTTAACGGTGATATTCAGAGGCTCGCTCACAACTGATTAATGTCATCCACACTCAACCCAGTATATTCAGCAATATCCTTCAGGGGTAACCCTGCTGCCTTCATCTGTTTAGCAATCTTTTGTATACCTGCTTGTTCACCTTCTTGTCTACCTTGTTCGAGACCTTCTTGTCTACCTTGTTCGAGACCTTCTTGTCTACCTTGTTCAAGACCTTCCTGAATTAAGGTTTGATTAACACTGTACATATCCCGGTACACCTTCAGACTATCCTGGTACAGGGCTTGCTCCTCAGAGGAGAAATTGGCAATCTCGGCCACCTCAAATAGCTGGGCAAACACATTCCCTTGCAACGGTTCAGGGGGAGCATTACAGCTTGCGAGATGCCTCAATAAAAATAACCACTTATCAAAATGGGTTTCTAGTTGATCAACAGATTTAGTAAATTTTGGTAGTTCCACATAGATGAATTTCAACTTATCGTAGAACACTTCACACCGCTGAT